>JARDZO010000283.1 GCA_029240815.1 Brevibacillus sp. | reverse complement strand
GCGGAGGGCATGAAAGAGCTCGGTGTTACGAAACTACCGCCGATCACGTATCTCTACAACACCTCGGACCGCAACAAAGCGATAGCGGAGACGCTGCAAGCTACATGGAAAAACGTGCTGGGAGTCGACGTCAAGCTGCTCAACAAAGAAACCAAGGTCTATCTGGATGACCAGGAGCAAGGGAAGTTCGAAATCACCCGCTCCAGCTGGACCGCCGATTACAACGATTCCATCAACTTCTTGCAAAAATTCGTAGAGAAGTACAGCTCTTCCAACATCACGCGCTGGCACAGCCCGAAATACACCGAGCTGATCCAGAAGTCGTATGTTGAGTCCGATCCAGAGAAACGAAAACAAATCCTGTTGGAAGCAGAAACGCTGCTGATGGATGAGATGCCGCTCACAGGCTTGTTCAGCGACGTGAACGCCTGGGTACAAAACGACAAAGTAAAAGGCGTCCGGATCGATCCGCTCAGCAAAATTGATTTTAAATGGGCCTATAAAGAAGAATAGAGGAGAAATGCGGGATGAACAAAGGAAAAGCATTGCGGGCAGGAGATACCATCGGGCTGGTTGCCACTTCGAGTCCAGCGACAGAGGAGGTCCTTCTAAAATCCATTGCTGGTCTGGAAGCATACGGATTCAAGGTAAAGGTCGGCGGAGCATGCGGGGAAACGTATGGGGGTTACCTTGCGGGGACGCCGCAGCAACGTGCGTTTGAGCTGAATGCGATGTTTGCGGATGATGAAGTGGACGGTATTATGTGCATGCGGGGTGGCTACGGTGCCCCGCAAATTCTCACGATGCTCGATTATGATTGCATCGCCGAGAACCCTAAGCTGTTCATTGGCTACAGCGACATTACGGCGCTGCATACGGCCATTGGACAGCAGTCAGGTCTGGCTACGCTGCATGGACCGATGGCGACTTCAGACATCGCCCACAATTTGAACGGTTGGACTGAACAGTACTTGCTGCGTGCGATGACTCGCCCAGAACCGTTGGGCCCAATCATCAATCCACCTGGGGAAGAGATGGTTAGTCTCGTGGATGGGGTAGTGTCTGGACAGGTCGTGGGTGGCAATCTGGCGCTCGTCGCCGCTTTGATGGGTACTCCTTATCAGGTCGACACCAGAGGGAAGCTCTTGTTTCTGGAGGACATCGATGAGGAGCCTTACCGGATCGATCGCATGCTGACGCAATTGGCACTGGGTGGCTTGTTTGACGATTGTGCAGGTGTCATCATCGGGACGTGGACGGATTGCGAGCCGAAAAAACGTGATGGCTTCACCGTATGGGACGTCTTCCAGAACATTGTTGTTCCTTACCAAAAGCCAACCATTTGGAATGTTCAGATTGGGCATGGGACTACCAATATGGCGTTGCCGCTCGGAGTGGAAGCACGTCTGGATGCGACTGGCTGCCAGTTGACGATCGAGGAGAGTGTGACGGTATGAGTACGGAGCAAACAGATCGCATCTGGCGCCACGCTCAGGAGATCTTGCCATGGCTCTCAGACGTTCGGCGTGACTTTCACCAATACCCCGAGTTTGGCATGGAGGAATTCCGGACGCAGGAGCAGATTATCCGCTATTTAGACGAGATGGGGATTCCTCATTTCAAATCGGCCGGCACAGGGGTCGTAGGAATCATCCAAGGCGCCTCTCCGGGAGCCACAGTAGCACTGCGCGGGGATATGGATGCCTTGCCGATCGATGAGGGGAACGATACGGAATACCGTTCCAAAATCGCTGGGAAGATGCATGCGTGCGGACATGACGCCCACATGACCTGCCTGCTAGGTGCAGCGCGAATTTTGAATACGTCCAAACATGAGCTGGGAGGGACCGTAAAGCTATTCTTTCAGCCGGCAGAAGAGACGGTGGGAGGCGCCCTGCCGATGATCCAGGAAGGGGTCTTGGAAAACCCGCGCGTCGAAGCTGTTTTTGGTTTGCATGTGTCTCCTGATCTGCCTGTTGGGAAGATTGCGGTAAAATACGGGCAGATGAATGCTTCCTCGGATGACCTGTACATCACCGTGCGCGGAGAAAACGGGCATGGAGCGTATCCGCATAAAGGACGCGATGCCATCGTCATCGCAGCGCATGTGATCACAGCGTTGCAGACGATCGTTAGCCGCAATGTAGACCCACGCGAGGCTGCGGTCATCACACTGGGTGTCATCTCCGGCGGGACAGCAGCCAATATTTTGGCGCAGGAAGTAAAGCTGACGGGAACGATCCGGACGCTGGACAAACACGTCCGTGCATTCGTCAAAGAGCGGGTACGCGAGGTAGCAGAGCTCACTGCGCGCAGTCTCGGAGGCGAGGCAGAGGTGGTACTGGATGAGAGCTACACCTCGCTCGTCAATGATAAAGCGATGGTCGACCAGGTGAAACGCTGCGGTGAAGCCATGCTGGGATCAGAAAACGTGCGAGTCAACGAATATCCGATGATGGGTGTGGAGGATTTTGCTTTCTTTGCCGAGCATGTTCCTGGCGCATTTTACCATCTCGGTGTTCGCAACGAGGAAACCGGGTGCATCTATCCTGTCCATCATCCTCGCTTTGACCTGGATGAGCGCAGTCTGGCGGTTGGAGCAGCCATGCAAGCATACAATGCGATGACCTTTTTGCAAGAACGTGCCTTGAGCATGCAGGCTGAAAAGTAATCTGCTTCCACGACGCTGCAGGGTATAGCGAGCGACTCACGGCGGCACACTACAGACGATCTACCTATTCCCATGAAAGGAAGTATCGTCTAAATGAGCATAACGATGAGCCGTCCTGTAACAGACGTATTAAACAAGCAGGTTGCCAACTGGTCTGTGATGTATATAAAGCTCCATCACTTTCACTGGTACGTGCAAGGTCCTCACTTCTTCACCTTGCATGTCAAGTTCGAGGAGCTGTATAACGAGGCAGCGAAGTACGTGGATGAATTGGCAGAGCGTCTGCTGGCTGTAGGTGGTAAGCCCGTTTCAACCATGAAGGCCTGTATCGAGCAAGCTTCCATCAAGGAAGCGGCAGGTGGAGAGTCTGCCGATCAGATGGTGCAAGCGCTCGTGAGTGATTTTACGACACTTGTCAGTGAGCTGAAAGAAGGCATCACAGCTGCAGAAGCGGCAGACGACGAAGCGACAGGCGACATGTTTTTGGGCATGACGGAGAGCCTGCAAAAGCATGTGTGGATGCTAAAGGCCTTTATGGGCAAATAAAAACAGGATGAACAAAGGAGACAGGCTGATGCTGGTAGTTAACCGGTGTCGGCTTGTTTTTTTTGGATTGGAAGTGTATTCCCAGCTCGCTGGGGCAAGCAACTTGTTCCCAAGAGTCGCCTGCTGGTGTAAACTAGCTGTGTGATGATAAAAAGAAAGCACTTTCATGATGGAAAGGATGTACGTTCCCATGGCATCACCATACGTGACGTTTAACCGCGAGCAGTGGAGAGCTCTGCGGGCTTCCACGCCGCTGACCATATCTGATGAGGAACTGGCCTGTTTGCAAGGCGTGAACGAAAATGTTTCCATGACCGAGGTCGCTGATATTTACCTTCCGCTTTCTCGCCTGCTTAATTTGCATGTAGGTGCAACGCAGGAGCTGTATCAGGCTACCCATACGTTTCTTGGTAATCAGGACGGAAAAGTACCGTTTATTATCGGGATCGCGGGTAGTGTCGCCGTAGGTAAAAGCACGACTGCTCGGATTTTGCAGATGCTGCTGTCCCGTTGGCCGAATCATCCCAAGGTAGATCTCGTGACGACAGACGGATTCCTCTATCCGAACCGAGTGTTGGAAGAGCGCGGGATCATGAAGCGTAAAGGATTTCCGGAGAGCTATGACTTGCGGAAATTCATTCGCTTCCTGTCCGATGTGAAGTCAGGTCTCGCGGAAGTAAAAGCTCCTGTCTATTCTCACCTGGTCTACGACATCGTACCGGACGAATGGCAGAAGGTGCGCCAGCCTGATATTTTGATCGTAGAAGGGCTGAACGTCTTGCAGCCACCGAGAGATACGGAAAACGAGCAGCGCATTTCCGAAGTCATTGTTTCCGACTTCTTTGATTTCACCATTTACGTCCATGCGGATGAAAAAGATATTTTGCAATGGTATGTGGAGCGTTTCAAGCTGCTGCGGCAAACGGCCTTTTCCAATCCATCTTCTTATTTCCGCCGCTACGCAAGCTTGTCCGACGAGGAAGCAACCGAAGTGGCTACGAGCATTTGGCATGAAATCAACGGAGCCAACCTTCGACATAATATTTTGCCTACCCGAGTTCGCGCCCAGTTGATCCTCGATAAAGGTCAGGATCATATGGTACAGAGCGTGAAGCTACGCAAGCTGTAGACGAGAGTGAGGGAGGATTTCTTATGAAAATGATCAGCGCTTGTCTGATCGGCTGTGAGTGTCGTTATGATCAAAAGTCCTGTCTTGATCAGGAGCTGGAACAGCTATTGCGGGAAGGCAAGGTGATCCCAGTCTGTCCGGAGCAGCTAGGCGGTCTGCCTACTCCTCGACCGCCAGCGGAGATCATCGGGGGAGACGGCTTTGACGTACTGGACGGGAAAGCCCGCATCTTCGACCTAAAAGGAAATGACGTGACGGAAGAGTTCCTCATGGGTGCTCAACAAGCATTGAAGCTGGCTCAAACCGTCGGAGCAACATCCGCCATTTTGAAAGAAAACAGCCCTTCGTGCGGCAGTACGTTTGTCTATGACGGGACGTTTTCAGGAAAAAAGGTGACGGGCACGGGGCTGACTGCGGCGTTGTTTCGGAGAAATGGGATTGAGGTCCAATCCGAACAACATCAAGGATAATGGATATGGTAAAGGGAGTGGGGATATCCACTCCCTTTTGCTGTTCACTGAAAATAATGTGGTTCGCATCGCGTTCCTGGAGCTCTCTTTTTCGTTTATAAAAGAATTCGCCTTAAAGAAGTCTTACTTTTCAGATATAATATTTCTATAAACGAATGAGAGTCAAAACTATCCTGAGACATATGTCGACGATCAAAGAGGAAATATTTGTCGTAAACGAAGTTATGGAAATCATCTATGTCAATGGTCCGCAAAAGTTTCAGCAGGTCAGTGACGAGAGTCCTCTGTCATGCAATGGCGACTCTGCCGCCGGGAAGAGACCAGCTTTGTTCCGAATGTAAACAATAACCCATTGCCCTCGTTTCTTTCAGCAGAATTGCCCCTAACAAAAGACAGGAAGCGTGCTACGATGAGAAAAAAAGAGGAGTGAGGCATGCATGTACACACCACCGTATTTTGAAGTATCCGATCATGATGAGATGATCGCTTTCATGCAGCAGCATCCGTTTGCTCTGTTGATTTCTGCGGACGCAAAAGAACCGGAAGTTACCCATATCCCGCTGGAAGTGGAAAAAAGGGGAGACGAGCTATACTTGACGGGTCACGTCGCGCGAAGCAACCCGCAGGGAGGGATGCTGGGGCAGACGGATGCGTCGGTGCTGGTTGTCTTCCAGGGAGCTCATGCGTACGTTTCCTCTTCCTGGTACATTCAGCCCAGCGTTCCAACGTGGAATTACATGGCATTGCACGCTTACGGGAAGGCTAGCGTCATTACTTCTGCCGAAAAGATAACAGAGATGATGCAGGCATTGCTGTCCAAATATGAGCAAGGGCAACAATCTCCTGTCACATGGGGAGCAGTTCCGGAAAAAGTCATGGATGGATTGCTCAAAGGAATCACTTGTTTCGAAATCAAGGTGGAGCGAATCGATGCGAAGTACAAGCTGAGTCAGAACCGCAACGAGCAGGATCGACAAGCGATTATTTCCCATCTGGAAGCAGGCAGCGAAAAGGAAAGGGAGGTCGCTGCCGCGATGCGAACGATCGATCAGGCAGGGACCAATCGTGTGTTTACGAAAACATCTCAATAAAGCGCTTGGCTGCCTTGGACAGATGGCGTCCGGTTTGCCAGACGACAGCAGCAGAGGAGGAGATCGTGGTTCCTTCGATCTCGATTCCGTGGATTTGATCGCTCCGATGGGTTTCCCAAGCGGAACGGGGAACAATGGAAGCACCGACCTTGGCACCGACCATGCTGACAATGAGGGAGATGTCGGGACATTCACAGATGACGTGCGGCTCGACTCCAAGCCTGGAAAATTCCTTGACGATCAGGTCGTAAATCCCAAGGCCAGGGATACTCGGCATAATGAGCGGGATCTCGGCGATGTCGCGCATATGGATCTGCCGTTGTGTGGCGTGAGGGGAGCTGGCAGGGACGATCAGCACGAACGATTCTTCTTCCAGCGGAATCGTGCTGCAATTCGTCAGGGAATGAGGCAAGCGTACGATGGCGACCTCGATCGTTCTGCGCTCCAGCCACTGGTTGAGGAGCTGTGTGTCGCCCTTCCAGACTTTATAGGTAATCAAGGGATATTGTTGTTGAAACAGGCGAATTTGCTCGGGCAGGAAGTAGGCGGATAAAGCGCTGACACCGATGGACAGGCTCCCCCGAATGCCTTCGCCTGTTTCTTTTACTTCGGAGAGGGCTTCCTCCATTTGATGTACGATATTGAGTGCTTGCCGATACAAGGTGTGGCCGGCTTCCGTGAGCTCCATGCGTTTTCCGAATCGCTCCATCAGCGTGACGCCGAGCTCATCCTCCATCTGCTTTAACTGCTGGCTCAATGGGGGCTGAGCCATGTTCAGTCGCTTGGCTGCTCCCGTGATTTGCCCTTCTTCGGCAATGGCGATAAAGTAACGCAGCTGGCGTATATCCATGAGTACCACTTCTTTCTACGGATACGTTTTTCCATATGAAATTGATATGAAAGACAGATTATCTGGATATTTTTCATATTGATGTGGCTATGATAGCATAAATTTCATGACTTCACATGGAAAAGACACGATAGAAAGAAGGGAAGAATTGTGCGTACGTGGATGGATAAAATTTTTCACCTGCGCGCTTGCGACACGACGATTCAACGGGAACTTTTAGCTGGCTTCATCAGCTTTGTCACCATTGTCTACATTGTTGCCGTAAACGCTTCAATCTTGGAGGAT
>JARDZO010000282.1 GCA_029240815.1 Brevibacillus sp. | reverse complement strand
GTCTTCCACCGACAGGCTGATCCCTTCTCCCTGCGTACCATCTCGCAGGGTCGTATCGTACAGATACACCTTGCTCTCCATGTCTCCACCCATTTCCAACAATTTTCAGAATAATCTTATCATTTGAATCTTTAGACGCTACCCAGTATACCATAGCCCAAATGGAATTAGAACGCGGGCTATTATAGGTTTTTTCTATGCACGCATAGGTAAAATAAACGAAGCTGTCTGCTCGATTGCTTCCTCCAGCTGCTCGGTACTCCCTTGGAATGGGTGGCGTGCCTGGAAGGTATGGTCGCCGCCTTCGATCCAGTGAAGCTGACTGGTTTTCGCAGCCTGATGCAGACGTTCCGAACCTTTTACAAGGCGGGCAAAATCTTCTCGTCCCTGAATAATACAAAGCGGTTGTTCCATCTTGGCGACCTTGTCGACCAAATCGTAGGCTTCCCTGTTTTGGTCGACATCGTCAATGACGACACGGGTAATGGGCATATCTTGACCCGTACGCGCATTCGGTATGTATCCGACGCCGTTTTCCCCAATTTGGTGGCGCAGCTTTTCATCGAACAGGTTGACGTTCGCGATTCCGTTCCAGCTGATAATCCCTGCTACATGGGGGTTCCCCGCCCCAAACAGGATGGCATCCCCGCCGCCTTTGCTATGCCCCAGTACGAACAGCCTGTCTGTATCCACATAGTCAGGAAGGGGCAATTTGCCGGATAAGATCCACTCCGTCAATTCGGTCAAATCAGCGACTTCGCGGGCGTAGGTATTGCGTCCGAACTTTTCCAGTTCATCAAACTCTGTCAGGCTCTCCCCAACACCGTTGCAGGTAAAATTAAAGCGAATCGTCGTGATTCCCCGTTTGGCCAACGAATCGGCTACATAAGGAAAACTGCCCCAATCCTTGAAGCCTTTAAATCCATGACAGAAGAGCAGCAACGGTTGGTTCTTTCCTGCCGCTTCGTCTGTATGGATATCTCCTCGCAGAGTCAGATCACTCTCTACCGGAATCGAAAATGCTTGCTGCTTCATTCGTTTTCACCTCTCGTACGCTTTCTTATTATTATGCCGTGTTCCCCCTATAAAAGAAATGAAAAGAAAAAGAAAGAGGCAGGAGCGGCAAAATGGCCCGCTCATGCCTTCCTCATCCAGAAGTCGTCTCCATTTCTCTCTTCGCATCCTCGTTCTCTAATAGATACAAGGCGTACTCTAGCGGCCGGCGCACGGCTTGCTGATACCGTTTTTTCTGCCCCAGCTGTCGGAAAATATCCCGCCCTGGCTTGGGATTCATTTCAATGATCCATATTTTCCCTTTCACATCAATGCCCAAATCAAAGCCGAACTCTATCATCTGTCCAAAATGCTCTTCAATGCGCGCCACTGTTTTGAGGGCAAGCTCTCTGCATTCGAGGATAATCCGAGCGGCTTCCTCCTCGCCGAATCGCTCTGCCAAAAACACAGCTGCAGGCAAAGCCTTTCCGCCCCCGTGAAGATTGGACGTCGAAGAACGCGGAGTGCCTATCCGCAAGCCCATCCCCGTCAATCTCCATTGTCCACTCCCATCCTTTTGGGCGAGCAATCGTGCATCCACGATTCGTTCAGGGACCAAATCGAGCACAAGGCCCTGCTGCAGAAAGAATTGCTCATTTCCGTTTTTTTCGTGCTCCATCCAGTGCTCCAGACGTTTGCACAGGGTAGTGGTAGTGAATAGCTTTTCACTGCTTTTTGCCTGTTGCTTGGTTCGTCCGTGCAGGCGATAGCCATCCTTTTGCCGTTCGACCCGTAAGATACTTCTTCCTCCCGATCCATTTGTCGGTTTGAGATACAAGATACGGTGCTGTTTTAACAGCAAGTTCAAATTGTCTCGGGAGTATGGCAACGTTTGCGGCAACCAGCGCACCAGTGTCGGGTCCTGAGATAGCACTTGATGCACTCGAAATTTATTGGCAAAGCGACTATTTGCGTAGCGAAACCAGTTTTGCTTGCGAAATGACGGATAGAGGCTGTGCTTGGGTATAGGGTAATAACGATAACGGTCGATCACGATGTCAGGCCAGCTATACCAGTCACTCTTCCAGCCTGACTCCGCTGGAACATAGCCTCTGATTCTCCTTTCCGAATATCGTACATCCTGTGGTCCAAACAGAAATACTTCCGCGCCCAGTTCATTCCCTTCTCTTACCAGTCGACGCAGGAAACCTGGTTCCGTAAATCCAGTCTCTCCTCGGTAGGTCAGTATGCCAATCCGTTTCCTC
Source organism: Brevibacillus sp. (assembly GCA_029240815.1). The sequence goes on along the minus strand of JARDZO010000282.1, from coordinate 4,805 downwards.
ACCGCTGGCATCACCCTCCTTCGTCTGGAACTGCCTTGTTCTCTCGTGTTAGCTTATGGTCAAAGCTGTAAAAAAGCGCCTTCGCCAATGGTAGGCGAAAGCGCATATCTGCGGGTGGATTAGCCCTGATGCTGTTCCAGATAACGAAGTGCTGTACGACCCAGCAATTCCCCTGCAATCAGCATGGAATCTTCATCAATGTCAAATCGCGGATGGTGATGGGGATACTTCGCGAGCTTGTCCGGATTGCCTGCTCCGACGAACAAATAGGCTCCAGGCACTTTTTCCAGGTAGTAGGAAAAGTCTTCTCCTCCCATTAACGGCTTCATCGGCTCTACCCGTTCTTCTCCAAATGCAGAGATGGCTGCTTCACGGGCAATCGCCGCTTCCTTCTCACTGTTAATCACAGCTGGATATCCACGCTCATAGAGGACATCGGCATTGCCTCCCAGCATGGCTGCTGTCGCTTCTCCGATTTCGATCAGGCGCTGTTCCGCACGATCACGTACATCTGGCAAAAACGTGCGTACGGTCCCGGTTAGTCGGCAGCTGTCGGCAATAATGTTGTTGTTGTCGCCCCCATTAAACGTACCTACCGTTACAACCACACTCGCCAATGGGCTGATGTTGCGGCTCGCGATCGTCTGCAAATTGCCCACGATTTGCGAACCGATCACGATGGAATCGATCGTTTCTTCGGGAACCGCACCGTGTCCGCCACGTCCTTTGATCTCGATGACAAAGTCATCTGTATTGGCCATAATCGGGCCGCCACTAATAAACACTTTGCCTACCGGGAGCATTGACCAGAGATGAACGCCAAAGATGGCATCGACTCCATCAACAGCGCCATCTTCGGCCATTTGGATTGCACCGCCTGGCGATTCCTCCTCCGCATGCTGGAACAAAAAGCGAATTTCTCCAGCAAACTGGTCACGGCGAGGGGCAAGAACACTTGCCAACCCGAGCAGTTGAGAAGTATGCGCATCGTGGCCACAAGCATGCATCACACCTGGTACTTGAGACTTGTACTCTACTTCTTTTTGGTCCTGAATCGGGAGGGCATCAAAGTCTGCACGCAGCGCGACTACCGCTCCCGGGCGGCTTCCCCGCAGTACCCCTACAACACCGCGCCCACCTACTCCTGTGCGCACCTCATCAAATTTCAATTCTCTAAGAATTTCCGCAATGAGTGCGGGAGTTTTTTCTTCGTGAAAGGATAACTCCGGATGTTGATGCAGATGGCGCCGCCAGCTGATGATCTGTGGCTCTATCGCTTGCAGCAATTCCTTTAGTTGTTCTTGTAAGGACATGATCATCTCTCCTCTACTTTTGCACATTTCCTATGCTGCCCTGCTTTGTCCCTATCATAGCAGAATTTTTGCAAAAATGGGGAGCTAGACTATGGAAAGGAAGGCTCTCCTCCAGACTCTGAACAATAAAAAACAGGAAAAGAACTCGTCTTTTCCCGTCTCTCTTGAACTATGACTGATCCTGATCAACCGTGATCCGCTCATACACATAAAAAGCGTGTGGATAAAGATTCTTTTCATCTACGATCCCTTCACGCTTGTCCACCAATGTGAAAGCCGCTCGATCCCACTCCGGGAAAAACGTATCCCCGTCCGTTTCCAGATCAATTTCTGTAATGTACAGCCGATCCACCACATCGAGAAACTGCTTGTAAATCTCGGAGCCGCCAAAGATGATGACATCGCCTAATGCCAACACCTCTTGCTTCGTATGGACCACATCGACGCCATCCGTTTGAAAGTCCTGATTTCGTGTCAGTACGACATTTCGTCTGTTGGGCAATGGTCTTCCCAGCGATTCGAACGTTTTGCGCCCCATGACGATGGTCTTGCCGGTCGTCAGTTCTTTGACGTGCTTCAGGTCAGCGGGAAGATGCCATGGCATGACACCGTCCAATCCGATTACCTGATTGCGCGCATAAGCAACGATCAGACTGATCATACGGCCACCTCGCCTTTGATATGCGGGTGAGACTCGTAACCAACCACTTCGATATCGTCAAACGTGAAATCAAAAATGGATTTCACATCCGGATTGAGCTTCAGCTTTGGCAATGGCATTGGTTCACGGCTCAGCTGCAGTTTGACCTGCTCCATATGATTGAGATACAAATGAGCATCGCCTAGTGTATGCACGAAGTCCCCTGGCTCAAGCCCGGTCACGTGCGCGATCATATGCGTCAACAAAGCGTAGCTCGCGATGTTAAACGGCACACCGAGGAACGTATCCCCACTGCGTTGATAGAGTTGGCACGACAGCTTCCCATTGGCTACGTAAAACTGGAACAACAAATGACACGGAGGAAGAGCCATCTTGTCAATCTCAGCCGGATTCCAGGCGCTGACTACCAGACGGCGTGAATCTGGATTGCGCTTGATTTCATCAATCACCCATTGGATTTGGTCAACCGTCTTTCCGTCCCGTCCAGCGAACGAGCGCCATTGTTGGCCATATACAGGTCCCAAGTCTCCCTTTTCATCCGCCCACTCGTTCCAGATACGCACTCCATTTTCCTGCAGGTAACGAATATTGGTGTCTCCTGACAGAAACCAGAGCAGCTCGTGAAAGATGGATTTGGTATGCAGCTTTTTCGTCGTCACGAGCGGAAAGCCTTCACTTAAGTCAAAGCGCATCTGATGTCCAAACACGCTGATCGTCCCCGTACCCGTCCGGTCTTCTTTGGTGACGCCCTCATCTAAAATGCGCTGGCACAAGTCCAGATATTGTTTCATCTTCAATCGCTCCTTCCCATCTCATCTATACTAAACTATCCGGAAGGCAAAATGAAAGAAGGGAAATGAGAACGTACAGAATAACGCGGACAATATTGGACTCCTGTTTTTCCCAGCATTATACTAGATAGGATGCAGGTAAACGTCTCGTGCGCATATACGAAAAGAAAGCGTGAGTGGATAGATGGCTGGAAAAGAAATGACCAAAGGCAAGCCCCTGTACAAACAAATAGCCGAACAAATGGAACAGCGCATCAGCAACGGTGAATTTCCTCCCGGCAGCTTTTTGCCGTCCGAACGCACCTTGGCGAATGAGCTTGACGTAAACCGCTCGACAGTCGTGGCTGCCTATGACGAATTGCAGGCAGCAGGAGTCGTAGAGCGAAAGCATGGCAGCGGCACCATTGTGAGCCAAGATATCTGGGGACTCGCCCGCAGTCGCGTTCCTAATTGGCGCCACCTGACTGAGACAGGCTCCTTTCGTCCTAACCTCCCCTTAATCCGAAAAATCCGTCGAGAGACACAAGAGCACGAGCTGATTGATCTGGCTAGCGGGGAGTTGTCTGCGGATCTGGTTCCATACCAGTCCCTCCAACAATTGCTGACGCCGGATGACTTCCCTGCCCATTTAGGGTACGAGCATTCTTTGGGCAACGGCTCCCTGCGTGAAACGTTGAGCGTGCATATGAAAAAATGGCGGAACATTGATGTGTCTCCTTCCTCCATCCTCATCACCTCAGGCGCACAGCAGGCCCTGCATCTCGTCGTGCAGTGTCTCTTGCAGCCTGGCGATGCAGTAGCAGTTGAGTCTCCTTCGTACTGTTACTCTCTGCCACTCTTTCATTCTGCTGGCTTGCGTACATTTCCACTCCCGGTAGATCAGGACGGGATCGATCCCGAACAGCTGGCAGAATTGCACCGCAAGCACCGCATTAAAATGGTGTTTCTCAATCCCAACTTTCACAACCCGACGGGAACGCTTCTCTCCTCTGAGCGCAGGGAACGACTTCTGGCCCTCTCGGCGGAAAATGGCATTCCGATTATCGAGGATGATCCTTACAGCCTGACCTCGTTCTCAGGAGAGCCTGTCCACACTTTAAAGTCTATGGACAAGCACGGCACAGTGCTGTACATTAGCTCGCTGACCAAGATCGTCGCTTCAGGTTTGCGGATCGGCTGGATCGTCGGACCACAGACCGTCATCGAGCGATTAGCTGATGCCAAGCAGCAATTTGACTTTGGTCACAGCATCTTTCCCCAGTGGCTGGCAGAGCGATTCCTTGCTTCCCCTGGCTTTGATCAGCACATCCAGAGGCTCCGTACACAGCTGGCCTGTCGGTGTGACCAGCTCGTTTTCTCCTTGCGCGACACGTTTGGGGATCAGATAGAGTTCTCTGAGCCTGAAGGGGGCATTCATCTTTGGTGCCATCTACCTGGCGACTGGAGTGAGCAGCGTCTCCTGTCCGAAGCGGTAAAACGTGGTCTCGTCTTTGTTCCTGGTCACCTGTTTGGCGCCAATCCAGGTTATGTACGCTTCACCTTTGGGCGTGCCCGAATCGAGCAAATTCCAGATGCCGTTTCCCGCTTTGCAGAAGCTTTACCCGCAAGTGGATGGCCAAATTAATGATGAAGTGGATGGCCCCTTTTTGGGTTCCCCATACTATGATCGAGGTAAGCCAGGTGGAAAGGAAGATACGTTATCATGCCAATTACCCCTTTTATCATCACGGTCTTCATTCTGGTTTTCATTGCCTTGATCCTCACTTTCAGGATCGGATTGAATCCCGAGGAAGCGAAACAGCGGAGCTTCACCCATCGCTCCCGAAATCTTTTGCTCATCTATGGGGTCATTACCCTTGTATTGGTGATTGCCCTTTCGATTTTTCTCTACCTTCAGTAAACGCAACAAAGACGCCGTCGATTTTCCAGGAAGATCTGACGGCGTCCAGATTATCGTCTCGGTAAAGACCTTGAATGCTTCCTTATACCTCTTTGCGCGCGACGTTAGCCGCTTGTAAACCACGCTGTCCGTTCACGATT
>JARDZO010000048.1 GCA_029240815.1 Brevibacillus sp. | reverse complement strand
AGAAAAGGCTCGGCAATCTCTCCCCTGTCGAATACCGTGAAGCGATCGCCGCATAAAAATTCACTCTTTTTTAGTGTCTATTTGACGGGGCTATGACCAACCAGCCGAAGCGGAATGGAAAAAGAGAAACACGGTCTTACGCGCCCACCTTTGAGACGCATCCTGAATCGGCTACTTTGGACGCGGTTTCGCTTTTTACATGGAGCTGTACAGGGATGACCTCTCTGCAGGGGACCCAAGAAGCTGGAGCGTTTTCTCCTTTTTCTGCTCCACCACTACAGCCTGATCAAAAGAATGTACAGAGGCTTTTCTCCATACAGTGGGAGAGAGGCCTTTTTTGCAGTTGTCGAACGATGTAATTTGGCAAAAGGAAAATACTTGCGCCATTTCTGAAGTGTTTATATAATAAAAACTATAACGTGCGTTAAAATAACGTTATACTTAATAGACGTCACATGATTAGACAATTTCTATAAGAAAGCAGGGATCATGATGGTGAAATTGGTGGCTATTTATCGTAAACCAGAGGATATCGAGGCATTTGACAAGCATTACAATGAAGTTCATGCCCCGTTAGCAGAGAAAATGCCAGGCTTGATCAAAATGGAAGTTAGCAGAATATACGGAACTCCTATGGGAGAGAGCGATCTGCATCTGATTGCAGAAATGTACTTCGAATCTAAAGAGGCATTATTGGAAGCGTTGTCATCAACAGAAGGACGTGCGGCAGGAAAAGATCTCCGCGGCTTTGCAGGTCCAGTGGTCTCCATGCACTTTGCAGAAGTGGTTTAACCATGAGCGCGAAACCGTTTATCGATGAGCGAAGGCTCCATCAAGAACATTACGATGAGATTTGTGAAAAGCTGGCAAATGATCAGTACGCACAATTTCTCGGGATACAGCTGATAGAATTAGGGCAGGGGACAGCAACCGCAGAGTTGACGGTCGCCGACCATATGTTGAATGCACATGGGACTGCGCACGGAGCCGTGATCTTTTCACTGGCAGACTTCGTATTTGCCGCCGCGTGCAATTCCTATGGCAAAACCTCTGTGGCCTTGTCGATGAATATAGGCTTTCTGGCAGCAGGATTCAAAGGGAATCGTCTCGTTGCGACAGCGACAGAGGAGAAGAAAAACAATCGTACAGCCTGGTACCGCATTCGCGTAGAGAGTGAGAATGAGCTGATCGCTACACTGGATGCACTGGCGTATCGCAAAAATGAGTACTTCGTATCGATTGAGGATCAGGAAGCGAACTAATATTAGAGAAAAAGCAGAGAAAGGATGCCGAATGCAAATGCAAGGCTCCTTTCACTGTTTTACGTGAGATCATAAGAAAACCTCTATCGAGCGTATTCATAGGGGAGCGACCGCGTTTTAGCGGAAGGTTATTCTTGCTGAATCAGGCAGAGTGTCCAAGAAGTTTTACGCTTTCTGATTCAGTTAGAAAACTTGGCTACGCCAAGCCTTTGCACCCAAAGGGCACAAGTCTCGCCCTAGTTGCACTAATACTGGATAAGAATCTTAAAATTCTTATCTGTACGAAAAAGGGGCCGCAGCAATGACTGAAAATATCCGAAATCGGTTCAATGACTACCTGGGAATTGAGGTCATCCAACGAGATGAACAGGGATGCAAGGTCGCTCTGAAGATCCGTCCTGAATTGTTCAACAGTATCGAAGGAGTCGTGCACGGCGGAGTTACTTCCACGTTAGCCGATGTGGCGATGGGGCATGGTGCCGCACCTCACGTAGACGGTGTACAGCAGTGCGTCACGGTAGAGAGCAAGATCCAGTACTTGTACCCGGCGAAGGGTGAGCTGCTCGAGGCACAGTCCACCGTGCTGAAGTCAGGCAAGACACTGATCATCATGGAAGCTCGCGTCACCTGTGATGGCAAGCTCGTCGCGGTTGCTACTGGCACATATGCACGGACCCGTCAGGCGTAATTCCTTTGCAGATCCACAAGGAGGACAAAGATGAACCAGGAAACTGTGCGTTTCGAGATTGACGGACACATCGGGCTCATCACACTGAATCGTCCGGATGAGCTGAACGCATTAAACTACGATACATTGGATCGCCTAGGTGAAATCATCGAGGAGATTCGCCTGAATTCCAAGGAGATTCGCGTCGTCTTGGTAAAAGCAGAAGGAAGAGCGTTCTGTGCAGGTGCGGACTTGAAAGAACGCCGTACGTTGACTGAGCAGCAAGTACGCCGTAACGTACGCAAAATCAGGGATGTTTTTACCGCAATGGAGAGACTGCCTCAACCGACAATTGCCTTGATCAATGGGTTTGCTTTTGGTGGAGGATTTGAGCTGGCTCTGGCCTGTGATTTCCGATATGCGGTGGTTGACGCCAAGATGGGGCTAACGGAAGTGAGCTTGGGTATCATACCAGGAGCAGGCGGTACACAACGGTTGTCTCGATTGATCGGTCCTTCTAGAGCCAAGGAGCTGATTTTGACGGCACGTCGGATCTCTGCAACAGATGCGTATGAGCTAGGTTTCGTGAACGGCGTGGCAAAAGATCTTGCAGAGCTGAAAGAGCAGGCAGTCGGACTTTCGCGGGAGATTCTCGCCAATGCACCACTTGCCGTTTATCAGGCAAAATCAGCGATTGACCGCGGTTCCAGCGTAGACTTGCAAACAGGTCTTGATCTGGAATCCATGTGCTATGAAGTGATTATTCCGACCAAAGATCGGCTGGAAGCTCTCGAAGCGTTTCGAGAAAAGCGCAGACCGGAGTTTAAAGGAGAATAACAACTAGAAAAGTAAAACAACGAGAACGTAGAAATGAGGGAGCGGTATGATTTTTAACGTGGAAATGGAAACGCTGTCAAAGGAAAAAATGACAGAATTGCAACTGAAACGTCTGCAAGAAACCGTAAAGCGTGTCTATGAGCGAGTCCCCTTTCATAAACAAGCGTTTGATGAAGTTGGAGTAAAGCCGGAAGATATCCAATCCATGGAGGATATTCAAAAACTGCCGTTCATGAAGAAAACGCATTTGCGTGAGAACTATCCTTTCAATCTTTTCGCAGTGGATATGAAAGAAGTATCGCGGATCCATGGTTCTTCAGGTACAAAAGGAAAACCGACTGTTGTAGGCTACACCAAAAATGACTTGGACAACTGGGCAGAAATCGTAGCTCGCGGCATTTGCTGTGCGGGTGGAGAACCTGGTGACATTTTCCACAACGCCTATGGCTACGGCCTCTTTACAGGTGGATTGGGCCTGCACAATGGTATTGAACGCATGGGGGCTGTCGCCGTTCCAGTATCGGGCGGAAATACTCCTCGTCAAATCACGCTGATCGAGGATTTCAAGCCGCGTGGTCTGTCCGGAACTCCTTCTTACGTTCTCAACATCGTCGAAGAAATGAAAAAGCAAGGCATCAATCCACGGGAAACAAGCATCAAATACGGCATTTTCGGAGCAGAGCCGTGGTCCGAGGAAATGCGTGTTCAACTGGAAGCGGCACTGGACATTAAGGCAGTGGACATTTACGGGCTGAGCGAAGTAATGGGACCAGGCGTATCGATTGAATGTCATGAAGCACAAGATGGTTTGCATATCGCGGAAGACCATTTCTATGCGGAAATTATCGATCCCAAAACAGGGGAAGTTCTCCCGTACGGTCAAGAGGGCGAGCTTGTGTTCACGTCTTTGACGAAGGAAGCGTTCCCGGTCGTTCGCTATCGCACAGGTGATATTGCCTCCCTCAATCCTGAGCCTTGTAAATGCGGTCGTACCACCATGCGTATGTCCCGTATCAAAGGTCGCGTAGACGACATGCTGATTATTCGCGGAGTCAATGTATTCCCTACTGAAATTGAAGCAGTTCTGCTCACTTTCAAGCAATTGGCGCCACATTATCAAGTCGTCATCGAACGTGACGGAGCGTTAGACCGTTTTGAAGTTCACTGCGAATTGACACCTGAATATATGAATGAGATTGGATCCATCGAAAGTTCTGCCTTGTCCTCGCTGGTCAAAGAAATCGGTCACATGATCAAATGCTCGCTGGGCGTATCGGTAGTTGTACGTTTCTTGCCGCCAAACTCCCTCCTGAGAAGCGAGAGCAAAGCGATCCGTGTAGTGGACAACCGTAACAAAACGCAAGCTGCCATCTAAATCTGTCTTGGTTGGAGAAAGGGGGATGAGGCTGTGTCTTATGAATTCATCACCACTGGTCGCGAAGATGGTGTCGGTATTGTCACGCTGAATCGACCGAAAATTCTCAATGCCTTGAATTTAAAACTGATCAATGAGCTCGTCACAGAGCTGGAGAGTCTGGACAAAGACCCGGACATTCGGACGATTCTTGTCACCGGGAATGAAAAAGCGTTTGCTGCTGGAGCCGACATCAATGAAATGGCTGAGGCATCGGCTATCGACATTATGAAGCGAAATCAGTTTGCCGTGTGGGATCGCATCTCGTTGATCTCCAAACCGATTATCGGGGCCGTCAGTGGTTTCGCACTCGGCGGCGGCTGTGAGTTGATGATGAACTGCGACATCGTCATCGCGTCGGAAACGGCTGTCATCGGTCAACCGGAAATCAAGCTAGGGGTGATGCCTGGGGCAGGTGGTACCCAACGTTTGGTGCGTGCAGTCGGGTTGCGAAAGGCGATGGAGATGCTGTTCACCGGAGATCCGATTTCTGCGAAGGAAGCGTTGCAGTACGGGCTGGTCAATCGGGTCGTACCCGTCGAAGCCTACTATCAGGAAGCACTGAAGCTGGCGAAACAAATCGCGAAGCAGCCGCCACTCGCTGTGCAGGTCATCAAAAAGGCAGCGCACAAGGCGGACGATCTGCCACTACAGGAAGGTATGGATTACGAACGCAACGGCTTCTACCTGCTCTTGGCAAGTGAGGATCGAAAAGAAGGCATGCAAGCTTTTTTGGAGAAGCGCAAACCCCGGTTTACGGGAAACTAGGAGGCGGCCATGTACGAAACGATTCTGTACGAGGTATCGGAGGGCGTTGCAGTCGTAACTCTGAATCGACCAGATAAATTCAATGCTTTCACAGAAAAAATGAATAAGGAAATCACAGATGCTCTCAAAAAGGCGCAAAAAGATGCAGATGTCCGTTGTATCGTCTTGACGGGTGCGGGTCGTGCCTTTAATGCAGGGCAGGATCTCGGCGATGTTGCTGGGGGCGATGTAGACTTCGGCGGATTTTTACGGGAACGCTACAATCCGATGATTCTCCAGTTTCAAAAAACCGAGAAGCCGATTATCGCAGCGGTCAACGGAGTGGCAGCAGGTGCAGGCATGAGCGTCGCGCTGGCTTGTGATATTCGTCTCGCATCGGAAAAGTCTTCGTTCGTCAACGCCTTCGTCAATATCGGATTGGTGCCAGACTCAGGTGGTTGCTACTTCCTCCCGCGGATTGTCGGAATGGGCAAAGCGCTGGAGCTGGCCATGACGGGGGAAAAGGTAACGGCAGCAGAAGCCCTGCGGATCGGGCTCGTCAATCAGGTGTATCCGGCAGACAGCTTTATGGAAGAAGCACTAGCGTACGCCCGCAAGCTCGCAGTCTTGCCTACACGTGCGATCGGCTTGATCAAGCGGACGATGTACAAAGGTCTCGAAATGAATCTGGAAGAGACGCTCAAATACGAAGCGTTTGCACAGGAGGCGGCAGGCAGCACGGAGGATCACAAAGAAGGGGTAACCGCCTTCATGGAAAAGCGTGCTCCTCGATTTACCGGCCGATAGGGCAAAGGGGAGGTTGAGAAAAGTGGAGAGAAAAACAGTAGGAGTTATTGGCGCAGGAACGATGGGAGCAGGGATCGCTCTCGTCTGTGCCCGCCGTGAACATCATGTGTTGCTACTGGATGCAAACCAGATTGTATTGGACAAAGCGATGGGCTACCTGCAATCCATTTTGTCCAAGGACGTGGAAAAAGGAAAAATCAGCGAGCAGAAAAAAACAGAGACGCTGGATCGGGTTCATTTTGTATCCGACATGGAAAAGCTAGCGGCTGCTGATATCGTCATTGAAGCAGTGCCCGAGCGACTAGAGCTGAAGAAAACGATTTTTGGGGACCTTTCCCGCATCTGCAGAAATGATGCGTTGCTTTTGACCAATACGTCCTCCATTTCCATTACGGAAATCGCGGGAGGGCTTCCACATCCTGAGCGCACTCTCGGGTTTCACTTCTTCAACCCTGCACCGGTCATGCCTCTCATTGAGGTGATCCGCGGGAAGAAGTCCAGCGAAGAAAATGTGCAGACAGCCTATCGCTTTGCAGAGGATTTGGGTAAAGTACCTGTGCTCGTAACGGATACACCAGGGTTTATCGTCAATCGCATCGCTCGACCTTACTATAATGAGGCATTGCGTATTCTCGGTGATAACGGAGCAAGTGTCGAGCAGATCGACCGGATCATGAAGCAAGCAGGCGGATTCAAAATGGGGCCGTTTGAGCTGCAAGACATGATCGGTATTGATATCAATTTCGCCACGACCCAATCGGTCTACACCGATTTCTTCCACGAAGGACGATTCAAGCCCAGCCGAATCCAACAGCGGATGGTACAGGCCGGAAGTCTGGGCGCAAAGACGGGGGATGGCTTCTATGACTACAGCAAATAAGACGGTTTTGCTCGCGGGGGACAGTCCTCTTAATGCGGAACTGCATCAAATAATAGAAATGCACGGTTATCGGGTGGTTTCGCTCACCGAAGCAGCAGCTGAGCGTGAAGCGATTTTTTTGGCACTGGAAGTAAACAGTCTCGATCTGGAGGCAAAAAAGGAGCAGCTGTGCGAAATCGATCGCTTGCTAGGGCCATCTGTACCGATCGTAACGACTTCCCTTGCGATCACAGCGACAGAGGCAGCCTCGTGGACTCAGAATCCGGAGCGCGTATGCGGCTTTGGCACGTTGGTGCCACTGGCGGAGCGCGCACTGTTTGAAGTAGCTCCTGCTCTGCAGACGGAGGAAGCGCCCTTGGCGGCGACAATGGCTTTTTTCCAGTCTCTCGGTAAAGAAACAGAAGTGGTGGAGGATGAAGTTGGCCTGGTATTTCCGCGCATTCTCTCTCTTATTATTAATGAAGCGGCGTTCACGCTGATGGAGAAGGCAGCGACGCCACAGGATATCGACACTGCGATGAAAAAAGGAACCAACTACCCGTACGGTCCACTGGAATGGGCGGACCGGATCGGCTTGGACGAGATCTATGCTATTTCTCGCGGATTGCAGCGTGATCTGGCAGAAGAGCGTTATCGGACAGCACCGTTATTGCGAAAGCTGGTGCTGGCAAAGCGTTACGGCGTACGGAGTGGTCAAGGCTTTTACAGCTATCAGCCAAAAGACGGGGGTGAAGTCTGATGCCAGTACGGGAAGATGTCTACGTAACGGCTGCGGTGCGTACACCGATTGGCAAGCTGGGCGGCAGTCTGAAAAATACCCCGATCGATGATTTGACAGCTATCGTCCTGAACGGTGCGCTCAATCAGGCAGGACAGACTGGGGATGCCGTCGATGGTGTCATCATGGGGAACGTGATCTCAGCGGGCCCCTTCATTAATATTGCCCGTGTCGGGTTGCTGAAAGCGGGTCTGCCCGAAACGGTACCAGGGCTGACTGTGAACCGGGTATGTGCTTCCGGACTGGAGGCAATCAATCTGGCTGCGCAATCGATCCAGGCTGGTCACAGCAGTGTCATGCTGGCTGGTGGAGTGGAAAACCTGACTCGTTCCCCATACATCATGGAGAAATTTGATCAGCCTTACCAACGCGGCGGTCAGACCTTGATCGAGTCGTTCGGCGGCCCGCGTTCGGCCCCGATCTCGCTCTACGGAGAACTGACCATGGGTGACACGGCTGAAAATGTGGCAGAGCAATTCGGAATCAGTCGCGAGGATCAGGACCTGTTTGCAGCGGAAAGTCAGCGTCGAGCCGTTGCAGCTATCGATGCAGGGCTGTTTCGTAAAGAAATCGTGCCAGTGACCTTGCGCGGGAAAAAAGGGGAAGAAACCATTTTTGACACCGATGAGTTCCCTCGCCGCGATTCCAGTGTGGAGTCTCTCGCCAAGCTGCGCCCTGCTTTTCGCAAAAACGGCAGTGTAACAGCAGGCAATTCTTCCGGAATTAACGATGGTGCTGCTGCTTTGCTGCTCATGAATAAGGAAAAGCTGGACGAGTCCGGACTTACGCCATTGGGCCGCATCGTGCACTTCGCCACTGCCGGGGTGGATCCACGCATCATGGGCATCGGACCGGTTGCAGCCATCCGCAAATTGTTGGCAGAAGTCGACATGACGATCGACCAAATCGACCTGTTTGAGCTGAACGAAGCCTTTGCTTCCCAATCTCTCGCTTGCATGCGTGAGCTGGGCTTGTCCCCGGATAAGACCAACGTGAACGGAGGAGCGATTGCTCTGGGCCATCCGCTCGGCGCAAGCGGTGCCAGATTGGCAGGAGCCATCCTGTATGAACTGCGTCGTCGCAAAGCGCGCTATGGTGTTGTTTCTCTGTGCATTGGTGGCGGTCAAGGATTGGCAACATTGGTCGAAGCATTCGAATAAAAGAAGGAAAAACGTGGTCAGGATGGAGGAGCAAGCGATGAATACACCTGTAATTATAGATGCTTTGCGGACACCGATCGGTCGTATTGGAGGCGCCCTCAAAGACGTACGCCCCGACGATTTGGGTGCGCTGGTCATTCGCAAGCTGTTGGAACGAAACGCCATTGATCCTGCAAGTATCGATGATGTCATCTTTGGTTGCGCGAACCAGGCGGGTGAGGATAATCGCAATGTTGCGCGGATGTCCCTGTTGCTTGCCGGGGTACCGGTAGAGGTTCCAGGTGTCACGGTAAACCGCCTTTGCGGCTCCGGTCTCGAGGCTGTTAATCAGAGCGCCTATGCGATCAAAGCGGGAGCGGGACTGGCCTACATTGCTGGAGGAACCGAGAGCATGACACGTTCTCCGTTGGTCATGATGAAGCCGGGTACGGCTTTTCAGCGCGGGAATCAGCAGCTGGTAGACACCACGTTGGGCTGGCGCTTGGTGAATGACAAGATGAAAGAAATGTATCCGCCGATCAGTCTGGGAGAAACAGCGGAGAAAGTGGCGGAGCAGTACGGAATCAGCCGCGAAGCACAGGACGAGTTTGCCCTGCGCAGTCAGCAGAATTATGCGAAGGCATTGGAAAAAGGCTATTGGGAAGCAGAGATCGTTCCCGTGGAACTGCGTGGTCGCAAGGGAGAGGTCACGCTGTTTGAGCGCGACGAGCACGCCCGTCCGGAGACAACCATCGAGCAGCTGCAAAAGCTCAAACCAGCCTTTCAGACAGATGGCTCTGTTACCGCAGGGAATTCCAGTGGCCTCAATGACGGTGCAAGTGCCTTGCTGATTATGGAGCAGGAAGCTGCTTTGGCTGCCGGTTTGAAGCCGCGGGCACGTATTGTCGCGTCCGCCGTAGCAGGTGTGGATCCATCGGTTATGGGGATCGGACCGGTGCCGGCCACTCGCAAGGCTTTGAAGCAAGTAGGACTTACGATCGATCAGATTGATCTGTTTGAATTCAATGAGGCTTTTGCGGCACAGGCAGTGGCCAGCGTGCGCGAGCTGGGTGTGAACCCTGATCTGGTAAACGTAAACGGCGGAGCCATCGCATTGGGACATCCGCTTGGATGTAGCGGCGCACGTATCCTCACCACTCTCTTGTATGAAATGGAGCGTCGTGATGCCCGTTACGGGTTGGCTGCCATGTGTATTGGTGTCGGACAGGGGATTGCTACGATCATCGAGCGCGTTTAGAACAGCACCACAAAAGGAGGTGACGATCTTGAAAAATGGACTCCAACCAGGCGCGGCAGCGGAATTCTCCGTGACGGTAACGGCAGAGATGGTTCCTGTATTTGACGGGGAAGTGATTCATCCCGTCATGTCTACCGTAAGCATGATCTATCACATGGAAAAGGCAGGGCGCTACGTCCTTTTGCCTCACTTGGAAGAGCACGAGGAAGGCTCTGGCTTTGCTATTGATATCAAGCATGTCGGTCCGGCAGTCATTGGACAGGAGGTCACCTTCCGTGCGGTTTGCGTGGAAGTAACAGAAAAGCGGGTAGTCTGCGAGGTTACGGCAGACACCCCCCGCAATCGTGTCGGGGTGGGCATGTTCACGCAAGCTATTTTCAACAAGGATGAGATGCAGCGTCGATTTCAGCAATTACAGGCAGAAATCGACAAAAAATATGCAGAATAAATTGACTCTTCATAAACGTTTTAATATAATGACGTAAGAATAACGTTATATAATTATAACGTCATATGTTCTGGATCGATTCACGCGCATGCAAAGAATATGATACAATTTCACAGCGAATAGGTATGAATCGATCTGGAGGTAGAAAAAACGTGAAGCCACAATCCATGCTGTTTACAATTTATGGTGAATATGTCCGTCATTACGGTAGTGAAATCTGGATTGGCAGCTTGACCAAACTCATGGGAGAGTTCGGATTGTCAGAGCCAGCTGTCCGCGCCGCTATATCCCGGATGCTTCGCCAAGGCTGGTTGGAGTCACGAAAAGTAGGAAATCGCAGCTTTTACTCGGTTTCCGAGCGTGGCAAAAAACGGCTGGAGGAGGCGGCAGCGAGGATCTACAAGGTGGAAACAGGTGTCTGGGATGGCAAGTGGTGCATGGTGAGCTACAACATCCCGGAGGAGCGCAGAGCATTGCGGGACCAACTGCGCAAAGAGCTTGGCTGGATGGGCTTTGGCATGCTGACGACGAGCACCTGGATCAGCCCCAACAATTTGAGCGATCCGATCAAAGAATTGACCGAATCACAGGAGATTACCGAGTATGTGGAAGTGTTCTCGGCTGAGCATGTAGGCTGGAGCGATCCGAAGCAGTTGGTACAGAAATGCTGGAATATCGACGAGATCAATGCCAAGTACAGGGAATTCATCGATACATACCGCACGGAGTACGAAGAACTGGAAGAGAGCATTCGCCAAAACAAGGAAGTTCCCGATAGCCTGTGCTTTGTGAACAAAACCAAGCTGGTGCATCAGTATCGAAAGTTTTTGTTCATCGATCCTGATTTGCCACAGGAACTTTTGCCGGAGCTATGGTTAGGGCAAGAAGCGGATCAACTTTTCCAAAATTATTATCAATTATTGAATCCAGGGGCTGTTCGATTCTTTGAGACAGTGTATGAGGCAGCGCCTGAAAAATAGGTGCGAAAGCCACGCACCAAACAAAACGCCCTAGTTTCAGCTAGGGCATTTATTATAATTAATTCTTCCATTAATTAAAATGTAAGCGTTTTAAATGGAAGATTATAGAGGCTAGATAAAGGGGGTACAGCACGAGCATGACAGAATTACTGCAATACGTTGCAAACGGCTTGGTTAGTGGCGGCATTTATGCCATCGTCGCAGTTGGATTCATCACGATCTACAACGTCAGCAAAGTGATCAACCTGGCACAAGGCGAGTTCTTGATGCTGGGCGGGATGGTCACAGTAGCGATGATAGGCATGAATGTCCCTTACGCCTTGGCCGCTTTATTGGCGATTCTGATCGTCACACTGGTAGGCGTACTCATGCAGAAGTATGTAATCGCTTACGTCAAAAAGGCTAGCCCGATCAGCTTGATCATTTTGACCATCGGGATTTCCACTCTGATACGCGGTCTGGCGAGCTTGATCTGGGGCAAGGACGCTTACGCACTCGATCCGATTACGAGTAATCAGCCGATATCGCTGGGAGGCGTGAATATCGCCCAGCAAAGCGTGTGGATTTTAGTCGCGGTCCTCATCATTTTGTTTCTGCTGTGGTATTTGATGGACAAGACCATGCTCGGCAAAAAGATCAATGCCTGTTCGATCAATCCGATGGCGGCGAGACTGATGGGAATCAGCCCGGCAAAAATGAGTATGCTGGCTTTTGGAATCAGTGGTGCGACAGGTGCAATTGCCGGCATTGTGATCGCCCCTTT
The DNA here is from genome assembly GCA_029240815.1 of Brevibacillus sp. The sequence goes on along the minus strand of JARDZO010000048.1, from coordinate 12,833 downwards.
GAGTGTGACCTCCTACGATATCGGGGTACTGCTCGGAATCAAAGGTTTTTCGGCAGCCATTCTGGGCGGGCTGGGTAATCCGTTGGGTGCAGCCGTTGCCGCATTTATCCTCGGAATCGTCGAGTCACTCGGCGCAGGTTATATCAGTTCAGGGATGAAAGACGCGATTGCCTTTCTGGTGTTGATCGCCATGTTGTTGATCAAGCCATCCGGCATCTTTGGAGAACGCAGCGTAGGGAAAGGAGGGCTATGATGAAGCAACTGGTTGGTAAGTGGGGGAAAGGCTTAGGCATCTATTTGGCACTCATGATTCTCTTTCCATTTATAATGCCGGACGAATACTATCGCTCCGTGGGGATTGTCATCGGCCTCCATGCCATTGTTTCCATCGGTTTATGCCTGGTAATGGGCCTGGCGGGACAAATCTCATTAGGACAAGCATCGTTTTGGGGCATCGGTGCCTATACGTCAGCGGTTTTGACCACAAAGCTCGGATTGACGCCGTTAGTGGGTCTTGTAGCTTCGGCGATCGTACCTGGGCTGTTCGCCTTTATCCTGGGGAGAGCGATTGCGGGATTACAGGGCTACTACTTGGCGATGGCGACACTTGCCTTTGGATACATCGTCCAGATCGGAATATCAGAGTGGGAGCCTGTAACGGGCGGTGCCAGCGGCATGATCAGCATTCCGAAGATTACGTTCTTTGGAGACAGTGAACTGTCGATGTACTACCTGATTTGGGGAGTCGTCACCTGTGTGCTGCTCTTCTCGCTGAACCTCATGCACTCCCGGATCGGACGGGCCTTCCGGGCGATTCACAAGAGCGAGATTGCCGCGACGTCCATGGGAATTGATGTTCGAAAATTCAAACTGAATGCCTTCGTTGTCAGCGGGATGTTTGCCGGGGTCTCCGGTGGGTTGTACGCACACTATATGGGCATTCTCGATCCCCAGCCGTTCGGCATGCATGAGTCGATCAAGTTTTTGACGATGGTGGTCATTGGCGGGATGACGAGCATCTGGGGAGCCTTGATTGGGACCTTGCTCATCGGATTCATCAGTGAAGGGCTCGTCTTGATGAGTGAAGTTGTGCCGGGTCTGCAGGGCGATGTCGATACGATCGTGTTTGGTGCCATCCTGGTGCTGATCGTGATGTTCATGCCGGAAGGGCTGGTACCGCGCATCCGTTCCATGTATGAAAAAGCGCAAGCAAAAAAAGCACCGGCACCAACAGAGCAACGGGTGGAAAGGAAGGCGGCGACATGACAACTCTGCTAGCAGTACAAGACCTTTCACGCGATTTCGGTGGAGTGCGCGCAGTCAATCACGTTGATTTTCAGGTACAACAGGGAGAAATCCTGGCGCTGATCGGTCCGAACGGTGCAGGAAAAAGCACGGTACTCAACATGGTATCGGGTGTCATCCCGCCTTCTGAGGGAGAAATCCGCTTCGACAATCAGCCGATGACCCAAGTACCCGGCTATGAATACGCAAAAATGGGGATCACCCGAACCTTTCAAAATCTCCAGACCTTTGATGATATGACCGTCTTGGAGAACGTCATGGTGGGCATGCATACGAAGACGCATTCGAGCCTGTTTTCGTGCGGAATGAGCCTGACGAAATCGCGTCGCGAAGAACGGATGATGCAGGAGCGTGCCAAGACGTGGCTGGAAAAGGTAGGGCTCTCGTCTCTGACTGCTTCACAGGCGGGGAGTCTGCCGTACGGGAAACTGCGCTTGATGGAAATTGCCCGTGCGATGGTGGCAGAACCGAGACTGTTGCTACTCGATGAGCCGGCCGCTGGCTTGAATCATACTGAGACAGCAGAGATGAGCCGGATGTTTCAGGAGATTCGCCAAAACGGAACGGCAATCCTACTGGTCGAGCACGATATGGACATGATTATGACCATTGCCGATCGAATCGTTGTCCTGGATCAAGGCAGTAAAATTGCGGAAGGAACCCCGCGCGAAATTCAGGAGAATCCGCGAGTCATTGCGGCCTATCTGGGAACGGAAGAACAGGAAGACAGTCGGGGGTGAAGAGATGGGAAAAGCGATCTTACGCGTAGAAAACATGAAGGCTCGTTACGGTCCTGTCGAAGTGCTGCATGGAATTGACCTGCAAGTAAATGAAGGAGAGATCGTATCCTTGCTCGGCTCAAATGGAGCGGGCAAGACGACGCTGCTCAATTGCATCTGCGGCTTGCACGGAGCCAAAGACGGTAGCGTCTGGTTCCGCGATCAGGACATTACTCGCGTGCCGGCTGAACTGGTAGTGGCGAGGGGAATGGCGCATGTGCCTGAGCGCAGACAAATATTCTCCACACTGACAGTGGAAGACAACCTATGGCTGGGAGCTTCTCACCGAATGCCCAAGACGAGCAAGAGCGACATCGCCAAAGAGATGGAGACGGTGTACGAGCGCTTCCCGATCCTGGCTGAGCGGAAGTGGCAGCTCGGCGGTACGCTCTCCGGCGGTCAACAACAAATGCTGGCGATCGGCAGGGCACTGCTCTCACGACCACAGCTGCTCTTGTTGGACGAGCCGTCATTGGGGCTGGCACCTTTGATCGCCAAGGAAATCTTGACGATTGTGCAAGAAATTCGCTCGCAGTGGGGGACCACCGTACTGCTGGTCGAGCAAAATGCTCGCGCCGCGCTGGCCATTTCAGACCGGGCGTATGTGCTTTCCACCGGAACCGTCATGCTGGAAGGCACAGCAGAGATGATCAGCAACGATCCGAGAGTGCAATCTGCCTATCTGGGACATTCCCATGAAGCGGTTTGACAATAAAACATACAAAGCGACAACTATTCTAGGGGGTTTTTCCGTGAACAAACGTCAAAAGACCAAGTGGCTCTACCCGATTGCTTTGGCTTCCATGGTTTTGCTCAGTGCTTGTGGAGGCGGTGCCAAGCCTGCTGCTGAAGCAGGACAACCGGCAGCAACGGGACAAACGGCAGAAGCGGGCAGCAAGGAGCCGATCAAGCTAGGTGCGGTATTCTCCATGACGGGTCCAAACAGCCCACTCGGCGTACCTGAGAAACAGGCAGTGGAGTTGCTGGTGAAAGAAATAAATGGCGCTGGTGGTGTAGAGGGTCGTCCGGTCGAAGTGGTATTTGAAGATGACAAATCCGACAACACGGAAGCGGTCAAAGCGATCAAAAAGCTGGTCTCCAAGGAAAAGGTCGTAGCAGTACTTGGATCCTCGGGCAGCGGTCCATCCCTCGGAATGGCTGAATTCTCCCAGTCCGAAAAGATTCCTCTGATCTCCATGGCAGCGGCTGACCAAATCACGAATCCGGTACGTGCAGGTATCTTCAAGACTCCACATACCGATGTTCACGGAACCAAGCGCATCTATAAATATTTGAAAGAAAAAGGCATCACCAAAGTGGCGATGCTCAACGACAGCAATCCATACGGCAGCGGCTGGACACAGCAATTGAAGAAATACGCGCCTGAATACGGTATCACGATCGTTGCCGAAGAAAAATACGGAACCAAGGATCCGTCCATGAGCTCCCAATTGACCAAGATCAAAGGGACAGACGCACAGGCTTTGATCGTAGCAGGGACCAATCCAGGACCCGCGACGATTGTAAAAGAAGCCAAACAGCTGAACCTGAGCATTCCGATCATCAGCAGCCACGGTTCTGCCAATAGCAAATTCCTCGAGCTCGTAGGTGATGCTGGCAACGGAGTCCTGATGGTAGCGGGTAAATTGCTGGTACCTGATCAGATCGATGCAAACGATCCTCAAGCAGCAGTCGTCAAGAAATTCGTAGATGGTTACAAGGCTGCTTACAATGTGGAGCCAGATGGCTTTGCAGGCTACGGCTACGATGGCTTGAATCTGATGGTCGAAGGATTGAAGCAGGCAGGCGGCGATGCATCCAAGCTGGGTGAGGTGCTGGAGAAAGTAAAATACGTTGGGGTAACAGGTGAATTTGTCTTCTCCGCAGAAGACCACAACGGCTTGACGGAAGACAGCATGATCATGGTAGAAGTCAAAGATGGCAAATTTCAGATTCTTAAATAAAGGACAACAAGGCTGAAGCGTAAAACGGCTGTTCTTTCCGCAAACGGAAGATGCGGGAGGGACGGCTGTTTTCGTACAGATAGGAATTACGTTTCCTATCCAGTACAAGTGCAACATAGCGCGACTTCGAACGCAGTGAGTAAGCGCGACTTGTGCCCTTTGGGTACTAAGGCTCCACCAAAAGCTTGGCGTAGCCAAGTTTTCTAGTCACCAGACGTCTGGGGGAAATGGTCATGTCATTACTAAACAGTCTTTTGATGGTAGCTCCGATTTTGCAGAAAGCGTTTTTGTTTGATTGCATGGTAGGGGTTACGGACAGGGAGAAGTTTTTGGCGTATTATCCGGCATCAGACTTGAATCTAGGAATCAAGGTAGGGGACCCGCTGCGTGCCGGCAGCATCAATGCGACAGCGGTGGCAGAAAATCGGAGAGTGGTCCGCAAGATTGGCAAGGAGCTTTACGGCGTTCCGTATATCGCGGTAGGCTTTCCGATCGTAGAGAATGGACAGGTGGTCGGTTGTTTGGCCACAGGCGTGACGACCGATCAGGAAGATCGATTGCGTGCACTCGCTGAGAATTTGACAGATGCGCTCGAGAACATCACGAGCCATACGGAGAGTCTGGCAAAAGAAGCGAACGATCTTGCTTTGGCCAGTCATACATTATCAGAGACGGCTGTTCAGATGGAATCCAAAATCACCGAGACTTCGCAAATCAACCAATTGATTCGTGACATATCCACCCGTTCCAATGTGTTGGGATTAAATGCTGTGCTAGAAGCTGCTCGTGCCGGTACAGCAGGGCGGGGGTTTTCTGTCGTGGCAGAAGAGATTCGAAGACTTTCTCAGTCTACCTCGACCTCGGCAAAGAGCATTTTTCGCATTCTGGATGAAATGAATGGTTTGGTAGGGACGGTATCTGGCGAACTGGAAAAGACGATGAATCACAGCCTGCAGCAGTCTACGCGAATACAGGAGCTGGATGCCGTCATGCAGCAGCTCAGGCAGATGGCGGAGCAATTGAAGGAAGCCGCGGTATCCGGAGGAAGGATGGAATAAATCGGGTTCGATGAAAACGCTTGCACCTATTGCGGAATCGTATGACGATATGTTATTATTACGTTACAAAAACGTATTATAAATTATATGAAATAGACAAGTGCGAAACAGAAGGAGGTCGTTCTCCATGCAAACACCGATGGAACGTTCAGATTTGACAGAAAATGCAAAAATGGAAGCGTTTTTAGCGCGAATTGACCGCGGGGAAAAAATCGAAGCGGACGACTGGATGCCTGATGATTACCGCAACCAATTGGTCAAGCTGATTTCGATGCATGGCATCAGTGAGATCATGGGTGCTTTACCGGAAAAAGAATGGGTACCGAAAGCACCGACACTTCGCCGCAAACTGGCGATCATGGCCAAAGTACAGGATGAGATGGGTCATGGACAGCTGTTGCTGCGAGTCGCAGAGGATCTGATTGCTCCGCTGGGCAAAACACGTGAAGACATCATGCAAGATTTGTTCGCAGGCCGATTGAAATTTCACAACGTATTTCATATGGAAGCACCGACCTGGGCAGATGCAGGTGTCATTGGCTGGCTGGTAGACGGAGCCGCGATCATCACGCAATCGATGTCGCTGGATACTTCCTACGCTCCTTATGCACGCGCCCTGCACCGAATCTGTGCGGAAGAAAAATTCCACGCCCAGCATGGGGAAAGCATCGTACTGGAACTGGCTGAAGGAACAGAGGAGCAGCGACAAATGCTGCAGGAATCGATTACCCGCTGGTGGCCATCGCTCCTGATGTTCTTCGGACCACCTGAGAATGGCAACATCACGAGTAACCAGGCTTCCAACATGCGTTACAAGATCCGCTCGCAAACCAATGAGGAACTGCGACAAATCTTCTTGAAAAAATATCTCCCGCGGATTTTCCACCTCGGGTTTACTGTACCGGACGATACGATTTACTTCGATGAAGCAGAAGATGAATGGGTGTACCAACAACCGGATTGGGAAGAGTTCAAGCTGATTGTAAAGGGCAAGGGCCCACGTTCTGCCCAACGTCTGCATCTGCGTGAAATGTCCTATGAAGAAACAAAATGGGTGCGCGACGCTATTCTGTCGTTCGGCCGTCAAGTAGGGTAGGTGAATGTAATGAGCAACCAAACAAACAACGAGAGCTTTTTCATCTACGAAGTGTTCAGTCAAAAAAACGTAAGCACTTCATTCGTCCATCAATTCAGCTTGCTCGCACCAAACGCAGAGGTCGCGCTGACGATGGCACGGGAAAACTTCCTGCGACGCGAGCCTTGTTTCAACCTTTGGGTAGTGAAGCGAGATGACATCACGGGGTTGCCGCCAGAGGAGCGTCCTTTCCTGGAGCGCATCGACAACAAGAGCTATCGGGAAACAAAAGGCTATGGTGATCTGCAGGGAAGATGGCGCCGCCACAAAGAAGAGTACGAAGCACAGCAAAACACCGGGAGTGGCAGCTGAGAAGGAGGATTCGATCATGGGTGAAGCATTACACGTAGAAACCGTAGAACAGGCACTGCAAAATCAGGAATACAAGCAAGCCTTGGCTGATCTTCTCTTCCAGCTGGCCGACGACGATTTCATTCTGGCCTATCGTGGGTCGGAATGGCTTGGTCTCGCACCACATATAGAAGAAGATGTAGCGTTTTCCTCCATGTCGCAGGATATGATGGGACACGCGGTCATGTACTATGAAATGCTCGAGGAGCTCGGGGTGGGCAAGGCAGATGACATCGCTCAGCTTCGCGAGTCTGCAGCGTTTCGCAATGCGATTCTCGTCGAGCGCAAAAACGGTGTGGGAGAATACAATGATGATCCGCACTACGACTGGGCGTATGCCATTGTCCGCAGCTATGTGTACGGTTTGCACAAGCAAGTACGCTTGGAAGCATTGCAGCAGTCTTCCTACGCACCTCTCGTCCTGATCAGCCGCAAGATGATGACAGAGCACCGCTATCACTTGATGCACTGGCAAGTATGGCTGAAGCAACTCGCCAACAGTACGTCAGATGCCCGGCATAAGCTCGAAGCGGCGATAGCCAAAGTATGGGAGGATGCAGGGGAACTAAGCGATCTCGGTTTGAACGCAGACAACATCGTTCGCTTTGGACTGATCGCAGGGGAAGACCTGCTCCGCCAAAAATGGCTCAAGATAACCAAAGAAATCTTCCAAAACGCTGGCTTGAACTGGCCGGGTGAACCTGGCACAGCTGGGGAGCGCGGCCGTGCCGGGGAGCATACTCCTGAGCTGGCGCAAGCACTGGCGACCCTTTCTGAAGTGTACCGAATCGATCCGGCAGCAAGCTGGTGAAGGAGGGATCTGCATGGCGCACGAAAAACAGGAAATGTGTGTACAACAAGAAGCGGCATGCTGGGAACTGCTGCAAGAAGTGAAAGATCCGGAAATCCCAGTGATCAGCATGGTAGAAATGGGCATGATTCACAAGGTGCGTGTGGAATCAGGTGTAGCACATGTGGAAGTACTCCCTACCTTTGTAGGCTGTCCTGCACTGGAAATCATGAAGAAAAACATCACAGAAAAGCTGGTGGAAGGCGAGGGGATCAAAGAAGTGCGAGTGCGCTTTGTGTACGATCCGTATTGGACCTCGGACCGCATTGCTGTAGATGCGCGAGACAAACTGCGCAGCTTTGGGATTGCACCGCCACCGCTTGGGCTTAAACCGGGGGATGCGTGGGAAGTGGCTTGTCCCTACTGCGATTCTCCTTATACAACGATTGAAAACCTGTTTGGCCCTGCCGCCTGTCGCAGCATTTTGTATTGCAGGCACTGCAAGAATCCGTTTGAAGCTCTAAAACCAATCTATTGAGAGAATGAGAGGAGCGAGTGTCATGGGAGAGAGCAAGCAAATGTATATCAATGGGGAATGGGTATCGGCAGAAAGCGGGGAAACCTTGTCGATCGTCAATCCAGCAACAGGGGAAACGGTCGGAACCGTCTCTTTCGGTGACGACCGCGAAGCCAAAAAAGCAATCGATGCAGCACACGAGGCATTTGGCAGCTGGTCTCGCCTGACAGCACGTGAACGCTCCAAATATTTGTACAACTTGTCCGAGTTGGTGAAAAACAGCCGGGATGAGCTGGCAGGCATCATTTCCGCTGAGATGGGAAAACCGATCGGAGAAGCAAAAGGAGAAGTGTTGGGCGCTGCCGACAACTTTGTCTGGTACGCGGAAGAAGCCAAACGTGTCTACGGTGAAACGATCCCATCTTCTGTCGCGAACAAACGGATCATGGTACTGCGTCAACCAGTGGGTGTCGTAGGCGCGATCACGCCTTGGAACTTCCCGGTCAACATGGTCGTGCGCAAAATCGCTCCAGCCTTGGCAGCAGGCTGCACCGTAGTGCTAAAGCCGGCAGAGAGCACACCGCTATCCGCGATCCGTCTGTTTGAACTGATTGAGCAGGCAGGCTTTCCTAAAGGTGTCGTAAACCTTGTAGTAGGAAAGGCAGAGGAGATCGGTAAGGAATTCGTTGAGAATCCAAAACTGAGCAAAATCGGCTTTACCGGATCGACTCGCGTGGGTAAACTCCTCATGGAAGGGGCAGCCAAGCAAGTCAAGCGCGTCAGCATGGAGCTGGGCGGTCATGCGCCGTTCATCGTGTTCCCTGATGCTGATCTGGACGCAGCTGTAAAAGGACTCTTTGAGAGCAAATTCCGCAACTCCGGTCAAATGTGCATTTGTACAAACCGTTTGTACGTGCATGAAGAGGTGGCAGATGCCTTTACGGAGAAATTGGTTGAAAGATTGAAAAAAGCAAAAGTAGGGGACGGTCGCCAAAAAGAAACCGAGATCGGTCCGCTCGTCAATGAGCGTGCACTGAACAAGGTGTTAGAGCACATCGAGGATGCTAAAGGCAAGGGTGGTCAAGTCGTACACGGCGGAGCTCGCTTGACTGAGGGCGATTACGCAAAAGGATTCTACTGCGAGCCGACTGTCATCACAGATGTGACTGACGAGATGAAGATCGCCTATGAAGAAACGTTTGGTCCAGTCGTACCGATCGTGCGCTTCACGGATGAAGCTGCAGTGGTACAACAAGCGAACAATACCCGCTACGGATTGGCAGCCTATGTCTACACGCGAGACAACCAACGCTGCTTCCGCATGGCCGAACAGCTGGAATACGGAATCGTCGGAATCAACGATGGCTCGCCGACCCAGACGCAAGCTCCATTCGGCGGATTCAAGGAAAGCGGAATCGGTCGCGAAGGCGGTCACTTCGGAATGGATGAATATTTGGAAACGAAATTCGTTTCTTTCGGATTGTAATAAAAGATTTTGGCATGAAGGGACTATCCTAGTAGTTTTTCTACTTGGGATAGCCCTCTTTTTGTTCGCTCAGGAAAACGGAGAAAAAAGCGAGGGTCTTTGGGACACGGCCGAGGTGCAGTGGAAAAAGTGGAACACGCTTTTAGCGTCCAACTTGAAGATACACCATGTAACGGCTACTTTTGGACGCGGTTCCGCTTTTGGAATGGAGCCGTGCAGGAACGACATCCGAGCAAGTGGCCCTATGAACCCGGAGCTTTTTTCTCCGTTTTCCGCTCATCATTTTGTCAACACTTTGTTCATTTTTAACCGGGAAAGAACGTTGGATCAACGGTATAATGGAGAATGTATAGAGGGCACCCTTTCTAGTATGAAGGGAGGATATTCATGGATAGTCAGAATCACTTGCATGGCGTGTCATCAAGCGCGGGGGGCGCAACATTTTCCGACTTATGGAATCCGGATGTAATGTTGTTGACCTTGCTCTTTGCGATTGTCTATTTTTTGATGACAGGTCCTTTTCACCAAAGGTTTGCCAATGCAGCGCCGGCAACCACCAAGCAAAAATGCTTGTTTGTATTTGCGTTGATTTTGTTTTATGCAGCACAAGGGAGTCCTATTAGTTATTACGGCCATCATTACCTGTTTAGTCTTCACATGCTGCAACAGTCGATTTTGTATTTTGCTTTGCCGCCACTTGTCTTGGTGGCAATACCAGAGTGGCTCATGGAAAAGATTTTTCAACCCAAATGGCTAAAAACCCTGTTGCGGATCATGACGCAACCATTGGTAGCAGCCCTTCTGTTCAATACACTATTCTCGTTCTACCATATTCCTTTCATTTTTGATGCTGCCGCACTCAATCATGAATGGATGACGGTCTATCATGTTGTGTTGTTGCTCGCTGCCTTTTCCATGTGGTGGCCAATTGTGAGTCCGCTTTCGGATAACAAAAAGCAGCTGGCAGGATTGAAGAAGCTCACGTACATCTTTGCGAATGGCGTGTTGATTACTCCCGCCTGTGCGCTGATCATCTTTGCTGAAACTCCGCTATATGTCACATACATGCAGGCACCTCAGCTGTTTGTCAGCCTGGATACCTTCAGTGACCAACGATTGGGCGGGATTATTATGAAGCTGGTACAAGAGCTCGTCTATGGCTCTGTGCTTGCCTATGTCTTCTATAACTGGTATAAACAGGAGAAGCAGGATGACTTATCGATGGATCAGCAGCCTGCGAACATCTTGATGAAGACGCCTGCCACTGAAGAAGGTAGCGTGTGAAAAAAGAGACAGAAATACGTGAATGAGGTGTAGGAAATGTCCATCTTGTTGCCTACCATAAGCACTTCGTTTATCGTCCTCAGCGGCATCTTGGTCGCCTTTGGCTGGTATGCGATTGCAAAGCGACAAATAGAGAAACATATGCAAATCATGAAGTGGGCCGCCATTTGTGCGACGATCTTCTTCATTACTTACGTATCCCGCACTGCTTTTTTAGGGAATACGCATTTCGGCGGGCCCGACAGTCTCAAGCCGATCTATCAGACCTTCCTGATCTTCCATATTACATTGGCTACCGTAGGCGGAGTGATGGGGCTGATTACTCTTCGCTTTGCTTACAAAAAAGAGTTTGCCAAGCACAGAAAGATTGGTCCGTGGACATCGATTATCTGGTTTGTTACGGCGATTACAGGCGCGACGGTCTATACGTTGCTGTATCTGATTTACCCTGGTGGAGAGACGGCGGGTGTCCTCGACGTTATCTTTGGACGGTAATGGAAACCCCTCTTTCAAGTTGACTTGCCTCGCAAATATTGACTACAATGAAAGATAGTTTGTCAAATTGCGAAATCGGATGTTCAGATAGATTCAGACAGGAGGTACAAAATGTGGACCAGCAAGTAACGATGCAGGAATCGCTCGAAGCCGATACTGCCTTGCAGGCACAACCGGTAGAACAGGCAACCTGGCGCGACTATGTAGAACTGACAAAGCCTGGGATTACCATGTCCAACCTGATGACTACATTTGCTGCTTTATGGTTGGCATCCTACGGTTTTCCAGACTGGAAACTAGCGATCCTCACCATGCTTGGCACCGCTTTGGTGATCATGTCGGGTGCGGCCTTGAACAACTTTTACGATCGTGAATTGGATCAGAAAATGAAGCGTACCAAAAACCGGGCAGTAGCTACCGGACGCATTTCGCCCCGTAATGCATTGCTCGTGGGGATTGGATTGCTTTTGGCGGGATTGGTCGTTCTCGCAGTCTTTGCCAATCCGTTGGCTGCTGTATGGGGATTGATCGGTCACATCTTCTACGTGCTGATTTATACGCCTCTGAAACGCGTGACTACATTGAACACCGTTATTGGCGGTATTTCCGGTGCTGCTCCTCCCGTCATTGGTTGGGTAGCGGTTACGAATAACATGGACCCGGCAGCTTGGCTATTGTTCCTGATTATGTTCCTGTGGCAGCCTCCGCATTTCTTGGCGTTGGCCATGCTGAAAACGGAAGAGTATCGTGCAGGGAATTTGCCGATGCTACCAGTAGTTAAAGGTTTTGCAGAAACCAAGCGTCAAATGGTGCTCTGGGGTTCTGTCTTGTTCCCGGCGTCTTTGCTGCTCTTTATTCACGGCAGCGTAGGCTACGTTTACCTGATTGTCATGGGGATTATGGGCCTCGTGTACATGGTGCTGTTGTTCCAAGGCTTCCGTGCCAAGGACGACCTCGCATGGGCGCGCAAGCTTTTCGGCTATTCCATTCTGTACCTGACTGTCTTCTGTGCATCGATTGTCATAAGCACAATGGTGTACCATTATTGACACGAAACACTCACTAAATGTTCACGGAACATCCCTTGCTTAGCAGGGGATGTTTCATTATCGTAAGAGAGGACACTACGCAAGAGGTCTACGTCTCAACAGACCTCAATCCTCACAGGAAACAGGGTGTATTCACTATGGAAAAATGGCTGAAACCTCTCGCCGTTATTGCTACTCTCGTCATGTTTATCGTCATGATTGCCGGGTCGCTTGTAACGAAAACGGATTCCGGCCTTGGATGCGGAAATGACTGGCCACTTTGCAATGGCAAATGGGTCCCGGAGTATACCTTGGCTTCGATCATTGAATACACGCATCGCTTGATTACAGGTATTGCCGGCATCGTTGTGATTATCTTCTCGGTGCTCTGCTGGCGTTTTTATCGGGGCAATCAAGAAGTTCGCAACCTTGCTTTGTTCGGTTTGTTTTTCATCGTGCTGGAGTCGATTCTCGGTGCTTCTGCCGTGATCTGGCCGCAGTCTTCAGCTGTACTCGCGCTCCACTTTGGCTTTTCCTTGCTAGCATTTACAGGCGTGTTTCTATTGACGGGGTTCGTACTGCAGCGGGACAGAATGGAAAGCATGGTGCAGACGAGCGTATCCAAAGGCTTCCGCAACTGG
>JARDZO010000281.1 GCA_029240815.1 Brevibacillus sp. | reverse complement strand
AGCCTTACTTCGTGGACCCTTTTATTGATCACGGTAAATTTCTTTTCTGTGAAAATCGGCACCCAGTACGCCTGATCCACCATGCGTTTTTGCAGATCCACGTAAACTTGCTTCCGTTCGTCTGTATTCACGGTGACACGGCCTTTTTCCAGCAGTTTGTCGATCTGGTCGTCAGCGATATTGAAGAAGTTGGAGCCTCCATTGCGCTGACTGGAATGCAAAAACTGGAACAGGACATCCGGATCTGAAGCGCCATACCCCATCACCGTCATGTCATACTCACCAGACAAAGCCGTCTGAATCATCGTTGCCGGTTCGAGTGAGTCAATGACCACCTCGATCCCGACATCCTTCAGCATGCCTTGAACCAACTGCGCGCTTTGTGAAAAACGCTCCATACTCAACAAATGCACGCGCAGAGGATTGCCATCTCGCTCCCGAAAGCCTTGGGCATTCAACTTCCAGCCTGCCTCCTCCAGCAGTTTGCCTGCCTCCTCGGGTTGATAGGAATAGGCGTATTCTTTTATCGAAGGATCATGGCCGAACATCGCTTCTCCGATCGGTCCGAAGGCTTGTACACCTTCTCCTTGCAAAGAGGCTTGCACAATCGCCTCTTTGTTTACCGCCAAATTAAGTGCCTTGCGTAAACGAATATCCTGGAACACGTCTTTTTGCAAATTCAATCCGATGAATAAGCCAAGGCCACTTTTCAGCTGCTCCATCACCGTAAATTTTTCATTAGATCGATACTTTTTTGCATCCTTGGCTTGTACATTGGTGGCGACATCTAGAGAGCCACTATCCAGCGCAGCCAGCATCGTTTGACTGTTTTTGATGAAGCGAATGTTCAACTTGTCCGGTCTAACCGCTCCTTGGTTCTGTGCAGAAGCATCCGCCCAATGAAAATCCGGATTACGAACCAACGAGATCGTTTCCCCCGGCTTCCAGCTTTCGAATTTCCAAGCACCTACCCCGACAGGATTTCGCCCGTATTGCTCACCCGCCTTTGCGATTGCCTGCAAGGACAGTGGCTGTGCCCAACCGGAGTTGGTGAGATTTGACAGCAGCGGAGCCGACGGTTCTTTTAGCTGAAGGACGAGCGTAACATCGTCTTGTGCTGTGATCGATTCAATCGAGGCTAGGGACGATCCCGTACCATGCTGAGCAAAATCTTTCGACATCGCACGTTCGAAAGTCTCTTTGAAGCTGCTAGCGGTTAACGGCGTTCCGTCATGAAAACGGACATCCGAACGCAATGTAAACGTCCAAGTCTTTCCATCCTCTGAGACGGTATACGATTTCGCGAGGGACGGGTTGATTTGCAAGGTTTTCTCATCTTCGGAAAGCAAGGCACCCCCCAAATAGCTTCCGACAAATTCAGTCGCAAGCAGCGAGCTAGCCTGCATATCCAGCGTATCCGGTTCTTCTGTCATCGCAAGGGTGATAGTTCCTCCCGCTTTCGGGGCAGATGCGGACTGTTCTGGCTGGGGTGACGGAACGGCAGACTGACTGCAGCCTGCTGTCAAACAGAGAAGCGCGACAAGCAACACTTGGATAAGACGCATGAAGAACCCCCTCTTCTGCTAATCAGGCTTGTGGCAACTTTGCCGAGATGAAATCAACCATGGACTGGACCCGCGCTACACGCAAAGCAGGTTTCCCGATTTGCAGCAATCCGTGGCTGGCATCAGGCATTCGCAGGAATTCAACCTCACGTCCCAATCGTTTGAGATACGTATAGAATTGTTCTGCTTGCTCGATCGGGCAGCGCAGGTCTTGCTCGGAATGCAACAGCAGCAGTGGCGTTTTCACTTTGTCGACATACGCCAGAGGTGAGTGCTTCCAGAGCGTCTCCATATCCGTTTTTCCAGCGAACTCTTGCTCGATAAAATCCGGACTAATATCGCTTGTGCCGTACATGGAAATCCAGTTGGATATGCATCCTTCGGAAATGGCGGCAAAAAATTGATCTGTTTTGGTCACCAGCCAGTTCACCATGAAGCCGCCGTAGCTAATCCCATTGATCGCTACACGGCTTTCGTCCAGGAAGTCATAGCGTCGTACTGCTTCTGCCAAACCATTCAGAATATCCTGGTGATCCTTGCCCCCATAGTCGCCATGTACCGAATCGGAAAATTCACGTCCAAATCCTGAGCTGCCACGCGGATTGATAAACAGCACGGCAAAGCCTTGAGCAGCAAACACCTGCATTTGATGAAAATAGGCGTAGCAAAACATGGAATGCGGACCACCGTGAATGTCGAGCAGGACCGGGTATTTTTCACCGGGAGTATATTGGGCTGGCTTCAACAGAAAGCCCTGAATCTGCCAATCATCAACGGATTGGAAAGTGAACGCTTCCGGCTCTACGACGATTAGCTCGTTCATGAGCTGATCATTGCAATCATCTAGTCGTACCTCTGCTCCTTCGTTGTCTACAACCGCAATCCGCCCCGGATGGTCAGGACTCGAGTAAGCGATCGTCAGACCATCATTTCCATCGTAGGAAAAATGAAAGATTGTCCGCTCCCCTTTGACCACGATCTCGGGAGAAACGCCGTTTTGTTCTAGGCCAAACCGGACAACCTCGTTTCTGCCCTCCCGCGTCGTCTGCGCATAAATCCATTCACTGTCACGTGACCATTGCGGACGCACAGGGTAGCGCAAATAGTATGCATCGGTAAACGCAAGATCTCCCAGCGAATACGGATACGCCCCAGACACTAGGCGCGCTTGGCCACCAGCTGCATCCATCACATACAGTTGCTTGTGCTCTGAATTGGCCAAAAAAGCGATCCACTTTCCATCCGGGGAGTACATCGGCACCTTGGCATCCCCCTCTGCGTGGAGCGTTTCTGGCTCTCCGCCGTCAGTCGGCACTCGTAAAATTTGCCCGCCGTAGATGGGTGCTCCCCCCCGATTGGCCGCAAAGGCGATGAAGGATCCATCTGGAGAGATGGTGGGCTCACTGGCGTCAAAAGCTCCATTCGTCAGCTGCTGCCACTCACCCGTAGCCAGATGAATCTTGACCAATTGCCGTCTCAATCCTTTATCCAGACCTGCGCCATCCAGCTTGTAATAAGGCTGATCGTATCGCTTGGGTCCAGACGTCCAAGCTTTGTTTTCCTGTGCGATCTGTTCATCCAGCTCTTGTGCAATTTTGGCAGTATCCAACACTTGGAAGGTCGTGTCACTTGTATGAACCGGCACCAATCCATAGAGATACTCCCCATCTGGTGACCAAAGGAGAGAGCTGATCCCGTGCCTGAATCGCGTAAGTCTTTTTTCCTCCCCACTTTCCAGCGACAGAACCCATGCCTGCATCCCGTTTTCACGATTGGACAAATAGGCGATTGCTTTGCTGTCAGGTGACCACGCAGGACCAAGATTGCTGGTTCCAGAAGTGGTCAGGATACGCTTTTCTTGACCGTTTCGATCTGCAAGATGCAGATGCGTTTCATAATCGTTCTCTTTCGTGCGAACCACTGTTTTCTCATAGACGACCTTTTTGCCATCTGGTGAAATTGTCGGATTGCTCGGCCATTGGAACTTGACAATGTCTTCTGGTGTAACCAGCCTTTGCCCTACACTCATCATTTCCTGCCTCCCATTAGATCAGTTTCACTACCTTTATGTGGTTTCCTTGTTGGCATTGGTTAGGGTTCGTACTCACTC
Organism: Brevibacillus sp.; assembly: GCA_029240815.1. Next base: position 3,396 of record JARDZO010000281.1, on the reverse strand, counting down.
ATAGAGATGGCAAGCTACCATTCTACCGTCTACCTCGCGATGCGCAGGGGCCACTGTCTTGCAAATCTCCATGCAAGCGTGACAGCGCGGATGGAACTTGCATCCGGTTGGCGGGGTGGACGGCGAAGGCAAATCACCCTTTAAGATAACTCGCTCCTTGTTGTCGTCGGGATCCGTTAGCGGAACTGCTGACAGCAGCGCTTGTGAATAAGGATGCAGCGCCTTCTCAAACAGAGCTTCCTTTGTCGCAAGCTCGACGATTTCCCCCAGGTACATGACCGCTACTCTGTCGGCGACATGCTCAACGACACTTAAATCATGCGAGATAAACACGTAGGTAAGCGAGAATTGCTCCTGCAGATCTTGGAGCAGGTTGAGTATTTGGGCCTGGATCGAAACATCCAATGCCGACACCGGTTCATCCGCAATAATCAGCTTGGGGCGGAGCATCAACGCCCGCGCGATCCCGATGCGTTGCCGCTGACCGCCGGAAAATTCATGCGGATAGCGGAGCAGGTAGCGTTTGCTTAAGCCTACGATCTCAATCGTCTCCTCGATCAACCGTTCCCGCTCCTCGTGAGGGACACGGTGGGCAACCAATGGTTCCGTCAGGATCTGCTTAATCGTTAATTTCGGATTCAACGTATCGAATGGATTTTGGAATACCATCTGCATGTTTCGTCTGACGGCTTTCATTTCCTTTTTGCCATACTGGTGCATCGGTTTTCCCTGAAAGAGGATCTCCCCTCCAGACGGTTCTATCAATCGCAGGATGCAGCGGCCAAGCGTCGATTTGCCACAGCCTGATTCCCCCACGATCCCAAGTGTTTCGCCTTCATAGATGCTTAAATTAACGCCATTTACTGCACGCACATAACTGGCTTCTTTGAACAAGCCCTTTTTAATCGGAAAGCGTTTTTGCAGTCCTATTACTTCCAAGAGTGCCGGATTCATAGCATCACCGCCGATTGTTCCGTCTTTTCATCATATAACCAGCAGCGACATAAAGCCTCTTGATCCAGTGCAAGCAGATCAGGACTCTGCGTCAAACAAATGGGCATCACCTTATCACACCGTGGTGCAAAACGGCATCCTTGTGGATAATCGTCGGGCGAAGGTACGTTCCCCGCGATGCTGTTCAACCGTTTTGCCCCCTTGGACTTATGCGGAGTGGAATTGATTAGTCCGATTGTGTACGGATGTTTCGGACTGCGCAAAAGAGTGCGTACGTCTGCCTCTTCGATCACCTGGCCGGCATACATCACCATCACCCTGTCACAGGTTTCTGCCACGACACCCAGATCATGCGTAATCATGATCATGGCCATCCCAAGCTCCTTGCGTATGTTTGTGATCAGTTCCAGAATTTGCGCCTGAATCGTCACATCCAGGGCGGTTGTCGGCTCATCTGCGATCAGGAGGGTTGGGTTGCATGCAATGGCCATAGCGATCATCACACGCTGCCTCATTCCCCCGGACAGTCGATGGGGATATTCCGAAAAAATCTCAGCTGCGCGCGGGATTCCCACGAGTATGAGCAGTTCAATGACTCTTTCGCGCGCTTGCTGTTTGTTATGGCCTTCATGATTTTCCAGAACTTCACTCATCTGTATGCCTATGGTAAGAACCGGATTCAAAGAGGTCATCGGCTCTTGAAAAATCATGGCCATTTCTTTCCCACGGATGCGCTGCATTTCCTTTTGCGAGAGCGCGAGCAAGTCTCGACCGTTCAGTCGAACGCTTCCCTGCGCAATCCTGCCATTTTGCCCCAAAAGCTGCATAATGGAAAGCGATGCAACACTCTTGCCGCACCCAGATTCTCCCACTATCCCGAGGGACTCCCCTTTTTTCACGTGAAGGCTAAGCTCATCGACAACGGTTAGAGCCGTGCCTTTTTTCGTAAACTGTGTGGTCAACTTTGTGACGTCCAGCACATTTGTCAACAGAAGCTCCCTCCTTTCATTCCCGCATACCTACTTGCCTTGTGATTTGGGATCAAAAATATCACGCAAAGCATCACCCAAAATATTGACGGTAAACACGATGATCGTAATGGCCAAGCCAGGAAAGGTAGCCAGCCACCATGCGTCCGACAAATAATCCTTTCCTTCGTTCAGCATCGTCCCCCACTCCGGCGTTGGCGGCTGCGCACCCAAGCCGATAAAGCCCAGTGCGGAAGTCTCCAGAATAGCTCCGCCGACGAACAAGGTGGTATAGACAATCAACACATTGAAAATATTGGGGATGACCTGATGGGTAATGATCCACCAGTTCGAGCTGCCAATCGACCGGCTTGCTTCCACGTAACCGGACGATTTGATCGTCAATGCGGCACTCCTGATGAGAATCGCGAATGCGGGAATCGAGGAGATACCGATGGCAATCATGGCATTCGTCTGACTCGGACCGAGCACCGCCACGATCGCAAGTGCCAGAATGATGCCTGGCAAAGCAAGCAGCACCTCCATGATCCTCATCAACACGTTGTCAACAATGCCTCCCACGTATGCGCTGACCACACCGATCAAGGTCCCCAGCACAAATGTGATGCCGACCGCCATCACGGCTACCATCAAAGTCACGCGTGTACCGTACAGCATCCGCGAGAGCACATCCCTGCCAATCGCATCTGTGCCCAACCAGTGCTCCTTCGAAGGTGCCTTCAAAAAGGAATCGTAATAGGTTTTCGTCGGATCGTATGGCGCGATCCACGGGCCGATAATCCCCAAAATCACGATCACGAACAGAATCATCAGACTGAATCGGGATGCTCGATTTTGCCAAATTTTTCTGATTAATTGAAAGCGAGGGGCTTGCCATTCCTGTTTCTGCAAGGCTTGAAGCTGAACATTTCGGTCGAGGCCACTCACCTTACATGCCCCCTTTCGATGTAGTGTAGTCGATGCGGGGATCCAGGACAGCATAGAGCAGATCGACACAAATGTTCACGATTACATAAATCACACCCATGAACAGAACGATTCCTTGGATCATGGGAAAGTCTCTCGAGCTTATCGCTTCAATGGCCAATGTACCAATGCCTGGCCAGTTAAAAACTTGCTCCACGATAACCGCTCCACCTAGCAAAGCAGCCATCTGCAAGCCGACGACCGCTACTACGGGAATCATGACATTGCGAAAAGCGTGACGGAATAAAACAATGCCTTCTCCCATACCTTTTGCTCGGGCCGTGCGGATGTAGTCGTTGGACAACACCTCAACCATTCCGGAGCGAGTCAATCGGCTGATCGTTGTAGACAGCAGCACACCGAGTGTAAGCGCCGGCATGATCAAATCCTTGAAGCCTGTCCCACCTGCAACCGGAAACCAGCCGAGCTTTACAGCAAACACCATGATCACCAGCAAGCCCAACCAAAAGCTTGGCAGGGACATGCC
>JARDZO010000280.1 GCA_029240815.1 Brevibacillus sp. | reverse complement strand
AGGCACGACAGAAAGACTTGATCTGTCCTTACGGGTACAGTTTGCGCAGGGGTGCCTGCGAGTGAGGGCATGTTAGAAGCAGAGGACTGGTAAACGTATTGAAGAAAAACTCCACTGTAAATTAATGTTGTGGTGGATTACTCCTTTTTGTGTATAATGGCTGTAGAAAACTACAGCCTTTTTTGCGTATGGAGTTGAGAAGCGAGAGCGCACAGCCTTGAGCAGACCTCAGCAGGGGATTTTTACTTGGAGGAGGAGAGTAGATGGCGAAACAACAGGAGGAAGGGCTGGACGCACTGTCTGCAGCGAACGTCAAAACCAACACGCTGCTGCAGATTCAGAGCTTGCAGCCATCCTTTACAAAGTCAGAGCAAAAAGTAGCCCAGATCGTGCTGACGCAGACGGAGAGCGTCATTTACTCCTCCGTCATTGATTTGGCGGAAAAGGCGGAAGTGGGCGAGACAACGGTCTTGCGCTTTTGCCGGAAAATCGGTTTTCGCGGCTATCAGGAGTTCAAGCTGGCACTGGCACAGGAGCTCGTGAATCCGGTGAAAAACTTGCACGGCGAGGTAGGCGAGGACGATTCGTTAGGGATCATTACGCAAAAGGTAACGGCGACGAACCGTCAGGCCATTGAAGATACAAGCGCCCTGTTTGATATGGATCAGTTGGAGCGTTGCGTAGAGTTGCTGCATACTGCTAGAACGATTCATTTTTACGGAGTAGGAACATCTGCTGTAACTGCACAAGATGCCAAGTATACCTGTCTGCGAATCGGTTTACGAGTGGATGCCTTCACAGAATCACATTTACAGGCAATGGCAGCTGCGACACTTGGCCCAGGCGACGTGGCAGTGGGGTTGTCCGTTTCAGGGAGCACGAAGGACACGATTGACTCGTTAAAGGTGGCAAAAGAGGCGGGAGCTACAGCTGTCTGTATCACGCATTTCCGCAGATCACCGATCACGAACGTGGCAGACATTACATTGCTGACAGCGGCACAGGAAGGACCGTTGCAGGGAGGATCATTGGCGGCGAAAATGGCCCAGCTGCATGTTCTCGATGTCATCGCCACAGCACTGACGATGCGGAACAAGGAAAAAGCATTGATGTACAAGGAACGGACGGCCAAAGCTGTCCTTGAGCGAAAATATTAACAGGAGTGAAAGAATAGATGAAGCTAGTCATCGCAAAAGATTATGACGATCTGAGTAAGCAGGCTGCACGACTGATCGCGGATGAGGTAACACACCATCCTGCTATGGTATTGGGACTTGCGACTGGTGGGACTCCGGTTGGGATGTATCGGGAGCTGATTGCCATTTATCAAAAGGAGGGCGTCGATTTTTCACAGGCTTCCAGCTTTAATCTGGATGAATATGTCGGGTTGCCAGGCACTCATCCGCAAAGCTACCGGACGTATATGGACGAAAATCTGTTCTCGCACATCAATCTTCCAGCAGACAAAACCAACATTCCCCGTGGAGACGTCGAAGATCTCGGAGCGGAGTGCAAACGCTATGAGCAAGCGATTGTAGCAGCAGGGGGGATCGATATACAAGTACTCGGGATCGGGAACAACGGACATATCGGTTTTAATGAACCAGGCTCAACGAAAGATACTACTACGCGTGTCGTCCAGTTGACGGGGAGCACGATCGAGGCGAATGCTCGCTATTTCGATACGGTCGAGGAAGTGCCGACACAAGCAGTCTCTATGGGCATTCAAACCATCCTCGGGGCAAAGAAAATCATCTTGCTGGCAAGTGGCAAAGCCAAAGCTGAGGCTGTACAGCGCATGCTGGAAGGGGAAGCGACTCCGGACGTGCCTGCATCCTTGTTGCAGCAGCATCCAGACGTGACTGTGATCGTAGACGAAGAAGCAGCCTCTGCCCTGTCGGCGAAGACCCGAAGCTGACCTGCCAGGAAAAGAACGCTTGTTCACCAATCTGTTCCGAATATTGACTTGTTCCTTATGCTATACTGGGAATGTTGCAGTCGGGATAACCAGATATTTCAAAGGAGCTGATTTCAATGAGCGCAAACGAAGCGTTGCTTACATTGGAAGGTTGGTATACGTATCATAATTTCCGCACCATCAATTGGGAAAAATGGAGAGCGGCATCTGAACAAGAGCGCCAAGCTGCGTTGGACGAGCTGAATGCCCTGATCCGTACGTGGGAAGCCAATGAGGGAGAGAACCAAGGAAGCACAGCGGTGTACTCCATCCTGGGCCACAAGGCTGACCTGGTGTTCATGTTCCTGCGTCCATCCATGCAAGAGCTGGATCAGATCAAAACGGCGTTTAATAAAACCCGTTTTGCTACATATACAGAATCTCCGTACTCCTATGTGTCTGTCGTAGAGCTGAGCAACTACGTCAACAACCCGGGTGAAGATCCAAAGGCGAACCCGCATGTGCGTGATCGTCTGTATCCGATCCTGCCGAAATGGGAGCACATCTGCTTCTATCCAATGAACAAAAAACGCGATCTGCAAGACAACTGGTACATGCTGACGATGCAAGAGCGCCAAGAAATGATGCGCTCCCACGGCATGATCGGCCGCAAGTATGCAGGGAAAGTGAAGCAAATTATCGGCGGCTCCGTCGGTTTCGATGATTGGGAGTGGGGCGTCACCCTGTTTGCCAATGATCCGCTGGAATTCAAACACATCGTGTACGAAATGCGTTTTGATGAAGTAAGTGCGCGCTTCGGTGAATTCGGCAACTTCCTCGTGGGGAATGTGTTGAATGTCGAGTCGCTCGGAAAAATGCTAGAAGTGTAATTCATACAGTGTGATGAGGGTCTGCCTGCGAAAGAATCGCGTGGGCAGATCTTTTTTTTGTCTGTTAATTACCAAATTAATGGTAAAATGGGTGATGTGTCCAAATAGAGAAAAGGAGTTGTTTTTGTGAGTAAAGGAAAGAAAGCATGGAAAATGGCAGCGAGAATGTCAGTTGCCCTCGTATTGACTCCTGCTTTTAACATCTTCCCAGCATTTGCTCCGACACCTGTCGTGTACGCCGCTGATGCACCAGCCCAACATATAACGAAGGAACAAGCGATTCAACTGGCGAAGAAATGGATTTCCATTCCGGCGGACTACAAGCAGAATAACGTTACGTTCCAGGAAGCAGAGGGTGCCCCCTATTACAGGCAGGCATCGTGGGATATTTCGTGGCGGAACCGTTTGGACGATGCAGGACTATATGTCACGATCGATGCAGTCACGGGTGAATTGATGCAATTTTCCCGCTATGATACCAGAGGGAAAACGAGTTCGTCGGCTGAAGCCATCAGTAAAGAGAAAGCATTGGAAAAAGCGACACAGTTCCTGCAACTGGTCACCAGCGCCGATGAACGTAAAAAGTTGTCCAAACCCAACGAATATGGTGCACTTCGCCCCACATATTCGGAGTTGCCGGAACATGTCTTTGTGTTTACGAGAATCGAGAACGACCTGCCTTTCCTGGAAAACGGGTTTCAGATCGTCATCGATCAGGCAGGCGAAGTCAGTTCCTTTACAAAAGAATGGAGCAAAGGCGATTTGCCCGCTCCAACTCAAGGTTTGTCTGCTGAACGAGCAGAGAATCTCATACGAGAAAAAGCGGCTCCTTCTCTCGTCTACAAAGAGCTCTCCAGTATTACGGGCAGCTATGATCGGGATCGAGGAAAGTACATGCTGGTCTATTCGTATAGACAGAACGATCCGCAGTTCGTGGAAGCGATCAGCGGCAAGGTAATCGATGCGCTGGGGAACGCAGGGGATAGACAGCCAGTTCAGGCTTTAGGGACGGCCGTTTCCAAGAAAGACACGAAACAAAAATTGATCTCGAAAGAAGAAGCGCAACGAATCGCAGAGCAGCTGATTAAAAAGATGCCCGGCGAATACCGCTCGGAGGGCAGCCGGGGAGGGGGAGCCAGCTCAGGTCCGGACGGGGTGGAGATCCGAAACTGGAAGTTTGATTTTACCCCTTTGCAAAGCAAAGAAAAGACAGCCGATACGGTCGAATTGCGAATTGACGACCGCGGGGAACTCGAGGAATTCAGTTTGAACGAGCGTGCTCGCTTTGGCGAGACGGGGAGAAAGATTGAGAAAGCCGTCTCGTGGAAAGAAGCGGAAGCCAGTGCCATCCAGCTAGTGAAGACCTTTTATTCCGAAAGACTAGGGGAGATCTATCTCACGGGTGAGACACCTACCGAACCGTATCTGCAAGAGATATTGCAACGAGGCAGTCAGTACCAGATAGAATTCGGCTGGATGAAGGACGGGATTCGGATCGAAAAAGCCGGATTCTATGTAGAGGTCAATCCAGAGACAGGTAAAGCGGAAGCAATGCGAGTAAGAATGAGTGAAGTGCCAGACCTTTCCGCAATCAGTGGAAAGCAAACGATCGATCTTGCCGCAGCAAAAAAAGTGGAGCAGACACAAAAAACATGGATGCTGACTTATTACCAGCCGCAAATCGGCATGAAAGATTTATCCGACCCTAATGCCAATCCGCTGCTGGTCTATCGCTATGTCGGTGATCAAGGTGTCGTCGATGCCCTTTCAGGCAAATGGATCAGCTTCGAACAGGAACGCAAAAAACAGCAACCGCAGGATCTCGCAGGTCACCCGCAGCAAGAGGCATTGGAATATGCCGTACGCATGGGATTCATGTCAGCGGAGGAAGGCAAGCTGGAACCTGACAAGCAGGTGACACGTGGTGAAATGGCGCAGCTGATGGCACGTCTGACCAATCGGTTCGAATTTCATTCGTCGCTGGTCTCGCGGTCAGATGACGAAGAAGAAGAGAGCTTTCAGTTCGCTGATGTGAATACCCAACACCCTCAATATTCCGTCATTCAAAAGGGAATTCAGTACGGAATCATCGCAAAGGAAGGCACGCGTTTTGAGCCGGACAAGGCCATTACTCGCGCCCAAACGGCGGACATGGTCGCCAGACTTCTTGGCTACGGAGACCTGTTGAACAAGTCAGGCATTTTCGTGTCTGCCTATCCAGATGTGCAGAAACAGGATAATCCTGCCGTGACGATCGTACATGCCTTAGGGCTTTTGCCGAGCAAAACGAGTACCGCCTTCCAGCCGAATGCTCCGTTGACGAAGGGCGATGCCGCACAGCTGATGCAAGATCTAGTTGAGCTCAAACGGGCACAGGAGTAGAGAGTGTTGACCTTGAAGTCGCAAGGAAAGTGGAGCAAAAAAATAATGGAGGCCACAAATGAAGGTCAAACGAATCGTCACCAACATCGATACACAGAACATCAGTACAGCGAAAAGCTTTTACCAGGATGTGCTCGGCTTGGATGTCGTCATGGATCACGGCTGGATCGCCACGTACGGGTCCAACGAAGAAATGAGCGTTCAAATCAGCTTTGCCTCACAGGGAGGTTCTGACTCGCCTACTCCTGATCTATCGGTTGAAGTAGATGACATAGAGACGGCGTTAGAACGCGTGAAGCATGCGGGTTTCCCCATCGAATATGGGCCAGCAGATGAACCTTGGGGCGTGCGACGCTTCTATGTTCGGGATCCATTTGGAAAGCTTGTCAATATCCTCGCGCATGTCCCTGTTTGATATAACGGATTCGCAAGAGGAAAGCGATCCTCTCAATCTGCGGTTCGGACTTCAATATTGTCCGAAGTGCGGAAAAAATCTGTGATAGGTTCGTCCATTGGCGGTTGCCTCATGAGGAGGTCGACCGCTTTTTTCTTTGGGTAACGAAGTCTTTACTTTGGTTCCTTAGCACTTTTTGGTACAGTGTAAGGGAGAAGAGGGCACCCATTTATTATTTTACTAGCATGGAGGGGAGCAGGACTGAGATTCCTATCATTAAAAATCGGATATCGCACGCTGAAAACGGCCATTGGAACGGCTGTATCAATCTTGCTCGCTCAGCAGTTTGATTTGATGTTTCCAGCTTCTGCAGGGATTATTACGATCTTGTGTATTCAAGTGACGGTCAAAAAGTCGTTTCGCACGGTGGGCAACCGGATTCTAGCCAGCTTGTTGGGCCTTGGGATCGGAATGGCGTTGTTCGCGCTGCTTGGTTATTCACCGCTGGCGATCATGCTGGCGATCCTTATTTTTTTACCGCTAGCCGTACGCTTTGGCATTCAGGAAGGCTTTATCAGCAGCATGGTCGTTATGATGCACCTCTACTCGTCACAGCGAATGGACGCGGCGCTGATTGTGAATGAGCTGGCTTTGCTCTTGATCGGTGTAGGGGTAGCGTTGATCGTCAACCTGTACATGCCGAGTCTGGATAAAGAACTGAAGACAATGCAAGGCCAGGTAGAAAAGAACTTTGTTAGAATCCTCAAAGAGTTCTCCTACTATTTGCGGCATGGAGAGAGTGAGTGGGACGGCCGGGAAATGATTGAGACTCCCGGGCTGCTCGACAAGGCGGTCCAGCTCGCGTCGCGCTCCGTGGACAATCGGTTGGGCAAACGGGATGAAGATCCGTACTACCAGTATTTTGTCATGCGTGACAAGCAGTTTGAATTGCTGGAGCGAATGATGCCGATCGTGTCTACCTTGGACACACAGGTACCTCAAGGCCACCAGATAGCCGACTTTTTGGAACGGCTCAGTGACTCGGTGCATCCGGGAAATACGGCCTACCGCTTTTTGGACCAGCTGCGCGTGATGCGCCATGAGATCAAAGAAACCGGCCTGCCGACTTCGCGTGAGGAATTCGAGACGCGCGCTTCTTTGTTTATCTTGCTGCGTGAGATCGAACGCTACTTGTTCATCAAACAGGAGCTGGGCAAAAACAGTGACGAGAAAACAGGACAAGCTCTTGCGGAATGAGGAAAATGGAGCGGTACCTATTCGATGAAGAAAAAGCGGTTGCCTGGGAGGCAGCCGCTTTTTTGCTTGCGCGCAACAGAGCACATGTAAGCCTTTTGTAGACGGGATTATTGACTAACCATCATTCATCTTTTTGTTACCCATTTTCGAAAGTCGCTTGTATAGGCGATACGTCTATGTTTCTGAGTCAGCAATTTTGAACGGGTTGTTTTCCACGTGTGGCTATGTCGATTCTCCCGACGAACGTAACAGTAGTGATAACGGCTTCCCGAATAGACGCGTATCCCCTTTCTTTTGCATCTCCAAATGAAGCCGCCATCTTCTCC
>JARDZO010000279.1 GCA_029240815.1 Brevibacillus sp. | reverse complement strand
ATTCGATTCGTCCACGTAACCTGCGGAGGAGCCGAGGCTCAAATTAATGACATCCGCTTTTTTGGTGACGGAATCGTTTATCGCGAACAAGATAGACTCGCTGAGACCGGGTACTTCTCCCTGATAGTTAGAGAAGACTTTTTGGCTCATGATTTGTGCCTCTGGCGCAACACCTTTCAGCTTACCGTTGGCCGCAATGATCCCGGAGACATGCACACCATGCTGGGACTCTCCTACGTCTACCGTTACTTGATTGCGATCCGCCCAGTTAAAACCCGGAATCACTTTTTGCGTCGAGCCTGATTTTTTCTGAGCCAGTCGCTTGTCCTTTGGTGCGGGCATATCCGGATGTTTTGGATTCACCCCGGTATCCACTACAGAGACCAGCATGCCCTCACCTTTCACACCCGCCTCCTCCCATGCTTTGGGAGCCTCTATCATATCCAAAGTCGAAGTTGATGCTGACGACACCTGCTCGCCCAAGAACGAATGACTCGTACGCGACCACTCATCCGCAGAAGCTCGCACCTCATTTTGTATCGCAGCAGACAAGCTTCCTGTATAGGACTGCCACTCCGTCCCTCGTAAATCTTGCATGATCTGCTTGTAAAAAGCAGAGGAATCAACCTCAGAATCAGCTCTCACCTGATGAATGTCCACTGTTGTCGCGGGAAGCAAAACCAACGCCAACCCTAAGCTGAAAACTCGTTTTCTCATCGTTTGCCCCCTTTTTGGAAAAGCTTCCATTGTATTTAAGTTTTCACTGGGAATCGCCAAGGTATTCCCCTAAGTGAAAATGTGTGGTTGACAAAGCATTCGTTTCTCTATATATTTAAACACATTAACTATTATCTACATGAAATATTAGATGCAAAAACATATGATTTCGACTAGGAGCTGAGGCTATGCAACACGATACCAACCAAGCGATGGAACGCCTGCAGGAAGCTGTTCGGTCTACCATGCGCGTCTTGGGTCCGCAGTTGTCCGAACCCGTCTTTGGCTTGACCGGACCCCAATTTTACATTCTCCATCAACTAGATCTAAAGGGTAAATGTACAGTCGGTGAATTAGCAGATTCCATGGCAGTCAAACCCAGTGCCATCACTGCCATGATCGACCGATTAGATAAGCACGAGTTCGTTGTCCGTGACCGAGATGATCACGATCGCCGGGTTGTTCACATTCGTCTCACAGAATCCGGTCGCGATACATTGTCCCAGGTAAAAAAGCACAGACAGGGAATCCTGCAGCATTACTTGTCCCATTTGACACCAGAAGAGCTGGACAGCATGATTCATGTCTTTGAAAAGCTGGCACGGGTGGCTGCCAAAAAGTGAGCAGGTTCACCTTTTCGGTACGCTATGTTTGTTACTGTCCCAATCCCTTCATCTAAACAACAAGAGTTTTTTTGAACTAGAGTAGGAGTGATTGAAATTGGAAAGAGCAAATGAAGAATCGAGGGTTATTGATTGTTGGATTACTCGTGGCGATGCTCTTTGCCGCGTTGGACGGAACCATTGTTGGGACTGCGATGCCCCGTATTGTAGGTGAGCTCGGTGGTTTAGGGGTCATGACTTGGTTGACCACTGCCTATATGCTGACTTCGACTACTGTCGTACCGATCGCCGGGAAACTGGCTGACATGGTCGGGCGCAAATCCGTCTATGTAACGGGGCTGGTTATTTTCATGATAGGGTCGATGCTGTGCGGGATGGCCCAAACGATGAATCAGTTGATTTTCTTCCGCGCTTTGCAAGGGATTGGCGGGGGGATCATGATGCCGATGGCGATGATCATTATCGGGGATATTTTCACCGGTGAACAACGGGCAAAATGGCAAGGGGTATTTGGTGCCATCTTTGGACTCTCCTCGATCGTGGGCCCTCAAGTCGGTGGGTGGATCGTCGATTCTCTCGACTGGCGTTGGGTCTTCTACATCAATCTGCCGGTAGGGATTATTGCAACTGTCTTGATTTCCGCTGCCTTGAAAAGTTACAAAGCGACAGGCCCTGTCAAAATTGATATCTGGGGCATGTTTACCATGATTTCCGGTGTCGTTAGTCTTTTGCTGGGGCTCACATTCGGTGGAAAGGATTATGCATGGGGATCGTGGCAAATCCTCTCGCTGTTTGCTGCGGCTGTCGTCTTCTTGACCAGTTTCATTCTCATTGAATCCAGAGTCAGCGAGCCTATCCTGCCACTGCGCCTCTTTAAAAACAAGAGCTTCTCCTTGCTGTCCGGAATCGGCTTCCTGATGTCCGTGGGTATGTTTGGTGCCATCATGTTCGTCCCCTTGTTCATGCAAGGAGTAGTTGGAATTAGTGCTTCTGAGTCGGGGACTGTGATGATCCCGATGATGCTGTCCATGATGCTGACCAGTATCTTCGGCGGACGATTGGTGCATAAGCTCGGAATGCGTACTCAAATGCTGATCGGTATGATCGCCATGAGCATCGGGTTCTGGCTGCTCTCCGGTATGGGAATCGATACCACAAAACTCAGCGCTATGAGTTACATGGTCGTGCTTGGTCTTGGCATGGGTCTCGTCATGCCACTGATCACCATTGCGCTTCAGGAGTCATTCCCGAAGTCTGAACTGGGTGTCGTGACCTCCTCTAGCCAATTCTTCCGTCAGATTGGCGGAACGTTCGGGATGACGATTCTCGGAGCCGTGATGAACGTGCAATCAAGTGGTCTTTTAACCGCCAAACTTGTTCCTTATTTGGAGAAGCTCCCCGAGCAATCGCACGATATGGTACGACAGATGGAATCCATGATCGCCACGAATCCACAAAGTCTCTACTCGATGATGTACAGTCCCGAGACACTTGCACAGATTCCTGCGGTGATCCGCGAGACGCTCTTGCCGATTCTGAAGTCTTCCATGGTGGAGTCATTGCACCACGTCTTCCTGTACGGTATGATCTTTGTCCTGGTCGGTGCTGTCTGTACGTTTTTCCTCGGAAAGATTGTGATAACCAAGCCAGTGAAGACAGATGACACCCAACAGGTCGATGCGTAAATCATAAGAAAAGCCAGCAGCTCTTTTTATAGAGTCGCTGGCTTTTCTTTATTCTTCCACGGCATTTCCCCATTTTTGTACCCATTTCTCCATCTCTTTCAATGCATTCTGGAAGTCGCTCCCCTTTTCCGTCAGAGAGTACTGAACAGTGACAGGTACTGTCGGGAAAACCTCTCGGAGAACAAGACCATTCTGCTCCAAGTGGCGCAACGTATCTGTGAGCGATTGGGTCTTGATAACGGACACCCTTCGCTTGAGCTCGTTGAATCGCTGTGGCCCTTGCAGCAGTTCATGGAGAACGAGAAACGCCCATTTTGCCCCGAGAATCCGCAAAACCGTACAAATACCCGAATCTTCCGACTCATTCTCTCCATTCACATTGTTCAACTCATGATTTTGCGCCACCGATTCTACCCCTTTCACTAACAAAAAGTTAGTTAGTCAAATTAAAAGGACAATATCCAAATACATTGCCTTCTTACATTATGTTATAAAGCGTTTTATACTGTCAATCATTCACATCTCCTTGCGTTCCCCTCTGATTTTGGGATAAATGACCGCAAACGGAAAGGAAGGTATCCATGAACCGCTCTATCCTTTATTTACTCACTCTTGGTGTTTTTTTGACAGCCACTTCCGAATTAATTGTCGGCGGGATTCTCCAAATCATTGCTGATGATAGGCAAATTTCCGTCGCTCTTGCAGGCCAGCTCATCACCGCTTTTTCTCTCGCCTACGCCATAGGCACTCCTATCGCCGTCGCTTTGACTTCTCGAATGGAGCGCAAGCGACTCTTGATTGGTTCCTTGCTCGTCTTTATCCTGGGCTGTTTGCTTGCGCTCTGGGGCTCTCATTTCCTTGTTTTGCTTGCGTCCCGCATGATTGTTGGCGTGAGTGCTGGTTTATTCCTCGTCGTCTCGTTCAGTGCAGTCTCGCGGCTAGTTGCTCCGGAAAAAATGGGCAGTGCAATTGGTACACTGATCCTCGGATTCAGTGCAGCCATGGTGCTGGGAATCCCCCTCGGCATCGCCATTTCAAGCTGGATGAAATGGGAGCTTATCTTTCTCTTGCTCGCCATCCTCGGAGTCGTTCTGCTGTTTGGCCTGATTCGATTGCTCCCTCGCATGGAAGGAAGCTCTCCTGTTCCGTTCAGGCAGCAACTACAGCTTCTCACTCATCCTGTACTGCTCCTGACCTTTCTGTTCACCTATTTTCGGGAAACAGGGATCTCCATCATGAACACCTACGTGACACCGTATCTAGTGGAGATCTTGCATTTCAATATCGCCGAAACCGGTGTGATCATGCTCATCTTTGGCTTGTTCGGTGTAGTGGGTTCACGCATCGGCGGGTATGCGACTGACAAATGGGGCAGCAAGCAAATCATTGTTTTCTCAATGCTCATACTCGTCGTTTCTCTCACTTTCCTCCCACTCGTCAGCGCCACGCCTCTGATCGGAATCGTGTTACTAGCTTTGATGATGGGTAGCTTGTTCTTCCTGTCTCCATCCGTACAGACCTTCCTCATCCAACTAGCCCCTCCATCTGCCGAACTACTCCTTAGCGTAAATACATCCTTTATCCAACTAGGGCTGGCGAGCGGGGCTGCTTTCGGAGGAGTACTCATTCATTCGACCTCTACCGTTGCCTACAACCCGTGGGGAGCTGCGTTGTCTCTGACGATCGGCTTAGGCGTTTGTCTCTTTTCATTCGCAATGAAGAAGCAAAAGCAAGCCCTTTCGAGTTAACCCGTACCCTTCCCCCCAATTAGAAAACTTGGCTACGCCAAGCTTCTGGCGGAGCCTTAGTACCCAATGGGCACAAGTCTCGCTTACTCACTTTCGTTCGAAGTCTCGCTATGTTGCACTTATACTGGATAGGAATCTTATCATTTCCCATTTGTGCAAAAAAGCGTGCAATCCTGAATTCGGATTGCACGCTTTCTTTTATCCAAACAGATTACGAGAAGAAGAATTTCTTCACAGCATGCTTGGTTGTTTCTTTGTTCATGTGAGCGATTGAAGTTGTCAGTGGAATGCCTTTCGGGCAAGCTTGTACGCAGTTTTGCGAGTTACCGCAATCACCGATACCGCCATCTTCCATCAACGCTTCCAGACGCTCATGTCTGTTCATTTTACCTGTTGGATGCTCATTGAACAGACGTACTTGAGAGATCGCGAACGGACCGATAAAGTCGGATTTCGCATTTACGTTCGGGCAAGCTTCCAGACAAACACCGCAAGTCATGCACTTGGACAGCTCGTACGCCCATTGACGATCCACTTCCGGCATACGTGGTCCTGGACCAAGGTCATGGGTACCATCGATTGGAACCCATGCTTTTACCCGTTTCAGTGCATCGAACATGCGGCTACGGTCTACCGACAAGTCACGTTGTACAGGGAATGTGCTCATTGGTTCCAGACGGATCGGTTGTTCGAGCTTATCAATCAGCGAAGAGCACGCTTGGCGTGGTCTTCCGTTAATAACCATCGAGCATGCACCACATACTTCTTCCAAGCAGTTCGATTCCCAGTTTACCGGAGCTGTTTTTTGGCCTTGAGCGGTCAACGGATTGCGTTGAATTTCCATCAGCGCACCGATTACGTTCATGTTTGGACGGTAAGGGATTTTGAACTCTTCCTTGTACGGAGTGCTGTCAGGGCTATCTTGACGTGTAATAATCAGGTGAACTAATTTTTCTGCCATGATCAGTTACCTCCTATCTTTTAGTGCTTTTTCTCAGACGTGTAGTCACGTTTACGTGGCGCGATCAGGGAAACGTCGATATCTTCGTAGTAGATTTCAGGCGCAGTTGTTTCTGCATTGAACTTCGCCATCGTCGTTTTCATGAAGTTGTCGTCATCACGTTCTGGGAAATCTGGTTTGTAGTGAGCACCACGGCTCTCGTCACGCTTTAGCGCGCCGATGGTGATCGCACGGGACAGAACCAGCATGTTCCACAGGTGACGGGTAAACGATGCACCAGCATTGCTGAATTTGTTCGTATCGTTGATGTTGATGTTTTTGTAGCGCTCCATCAGCTCAACGATTTTGTCGTCGGTTCTTTGCAGACGGTCGTTGTAACGTACTACGGTTACGTTGTCTGTCATCCACTCACCCAGTTCCTTGTGGATCAGGTAAGCATTTTCGGTTCCATCCATTTTCAGGATGTTATCGTATTTCGTTTGCTCTTGTTTGGTGAAATCTTCGTAGAGCGTAGAAGACAGATCATTTGCAGATTGTTTCAGGCCGTTCATGTATTCAATCGCTTTTGGACCAGCTACCATACCGCCATAGATCGCGGACAGGAGAGAGTTTGCGCCCAGACGGTTCGCACCATGTTGGGAATAATCGCACTCACCTGCAGCGAACAGGCCTGGGATGTTGGTCATTTGGTTGTAATCTACCCACATACCGCCCATCGAGTAGTGAACAGCAGGGAAGATCTTCATTGGAACTTTGCGTGGGTCATCCCCTACGAACTTCTCATAAATCTCGATGATACCGCCCAGTTTCACATCGAGTTCTTTTGGATCTTTGTGAGACAGATCGAGGTATACCGTGTTTTCACCGTTCACGCCGAGCTTCATGTCTACGCACACACTGAAGATTTCGCGAGTCGCGATGTCACGAGGTACCAGGTTACCGTACGCTGGATATTTTTCTTCCAGGAAGTACCAAGGCTTACCGTCTTTATATGTCCATACACGTCCACCTTCACCACGAGCAGACTCGGACATCAGACGCAGTTTGTCGTCGCCCGGGATTGCAGTCGGGTGAATTTGGATCATCTCGCCGTTCGCATAAATAACGCCTTGTTGATAAGCAGTAGATGCTGCTGTACCTGTATTGATAATCGAGTTCGTCGATTTACCAAAGATGATACCAGGGCCGCCAGTCGCCAAAATAACAGCATCTGCACGGAAGGATTGAATTTCACCGGAACGCATGTTTTGTGCAGTGATCCCTTTACAGGTTCCTGTGTCGTCCAAAACGGCTCCGAGGAAATCCCAATATTCGTACTTGGTTACCAGACCTTCCGCTTCGTAGCGGCGTACTTGCTCGTCCAGTGCGTAAAGCAGCTGTTGACCAGTAGTTGCACCAGCAAACGCTGTACGGTGGTGTTGAGTTCCCCCGAAACGACGGAAGTCCAACAAACCTTCAGGTGTACGGTTGAACATAACACCCATACG
>JARDZO010000278.1 GCA_029240815.1 Brevibacillus sp. | reverse complement strand
TCAACGAAGGAACGCTGTAGAACCTGGCCTTGCCCCGCGAATCGAAAATCGATTTGGGTAATGAAGGCGGATCACCTACTTTTTGTATTTACGAAAAAAACCATCCTTGACTTCTCTTATTATACAACAGGCGGTTTGAAAAGTCTTGATTAAAAAGGTGATGAATTTTCGCAAAAAAGCTGATTATTTGCGTTCAGCCGCTGAGAAATGAAAAGAACTCTCTGATTCATTCATATGCTTACCATTTCTGAGAAATACGAAAAGGTTTACGCTCCCACTGGCGGATTCAGTGCTTTTTTTATAGCAGCTTGTTCCTCGTCAGACAACGAGTACGGCGAGCTGCCCCCCTCCAATGGTTTTGCGTACACACGCGATTCTTCACGTCCAAAAATACTCGTAATCACGACGCCATTTTGAGCTTCATCGAGGATTGCCATCGAGAAACTGAGATCGCTTCCAACATCTCCAAAAGCGTTATACCGGATGATAGCCACGTTCCCACACTGCGAAGCCACTCTCTGTGACAGCCGATTGATCATGAATTGCTGATCGCTGTGCATCTTTTTCACTTCGTCTACATGATCCAGCAGCCGATGCATCCCTTCCTCGAGATTTGCTCCACCTACTCCGGTCATAAGCCTGTTGATTGATTTACGCATCCGGCTGACTCGTACAGATTGCATAATACATACAACCAACAGCACGACGTTCAGTGCGATGACGGCCAGGAGCAGGATCCCTGCATTTGGGATTTGTGATAGGAATGGTTCCATGAAACGTTTTCTTCCTTTCTGGTGCATAGGGTGCCAAAATCCTTTTCTATTGTAACGCCGGATCGCCAGTCATTCAAACATAGTCTGCCGAAATTCACGAATTGCTAACACGTTTCTCCCTGCCAAGACCCATGGAAGGCGGAGGGAGAGCAAAATAGAGCCAAAAAAAGCGACACCCTCGTTTTGCGAGATGCCGCTTTTTTTATTCCCTATGCCTATGTGTCAAACTCATCGTTCGTTGATTATCCTCCAGTCTACCTTACGCTTCCAAGAGCAGCATTTCCCTGCGGAGCTGTTTCAAGCGTTCCTTAGATTGTTTCACCTGTCCTTTGTCTTCTGCCTTCATCGCGTCGTACAAAGTGGCAAGTTCATAATCCAGCTCCAGGCGCAGTACAGGAATGCGTTCTTCAGAGTCACGTCGTTTCAGCGCGGCAATCACCTGATCCATCGTCACATTGCAAAATTTTTCATAGATCACTTTTTTCTCAGCTCCTTTTATTTCCACTATTCTGACGGCTTCACCGTACTGGATGTGTTTCATCAGGATACTGTCTTCCAACTGAATTCTGATGATGGCATGCCCATTTGCTTTCTCTACAAAGTGGTGTAAAACATGTGCCACCCGTGAGTCTGAAACAGGAATGCCTGCCAACTGCAGCTTGTAAGAGCCATTCAGCCGCTGCATTTTCCAGTCGGATTTTCCGTCTGTGGTGTTCACGAGGAGGTGAAACTGCTCGGGAGATTCTTTCCACGTGACGCCCACCCCTGCTTCCACCAGGGCCTGCACCATCGCGTGTAACGTCTTGCGATCAAACCAGACAGCCAGATTGAAATACTCCAACTCAATGCCGAGACTCATCAAGGCCCCTCCCGTTAACAGAATACTCAGACAACACTTTCGCTGTAAGGGAGTGAGTGGTATATCATATTATTCAGGCGACGGTTTTGCTATTCATATCCCGGCATGTATTTTTTTCCTACGTGGTATGATATCATATGGAGGATTCCAAGCTCCCTTGACAGGGACGTTCGCCCTTTTCTTATCAGTGGCGCGCGAGATGATGTTTGATAAAGAGGTGTTCGCCCAATGTCTACGTTTACAGGTTTTCAGCAAGAAGATTTTGATGTTTTTAACATTGATGGCCTCGATCAGCGCATGGAAGCGATCAAGAGTGTCATCCGGCCTAAATTAGAGGCGCTCGGCCAGCATTTTGCCCCTACCCTCTCCGTCGCAACTGGATCTGAGATGTTTTTTCATGTAGCGAAGCACGCTCGAAGAACAGTTAATCCTCCAGTTGATACTTGGGTTGCTTGGGCACCCGACAAACGTGGATATAAAAAACACCCGCACTTTCAAATTGGTCTGTGGGGCACGCATCTGTTTGTCTGGTATGCAGTGATATACGAAGCTCCTGCAAAAGGTGAGATCAGTCATGCATTGGGTGCACATCTCGATGACGTTCTGGCATTGGTCCCGGATGAATTCCGTTGGTCTCCCGATCATACACAACCCGAAAGCACACCGCAGGAAGCACTCGGAAAAGAAGGTGTCCAAAAACTGGTGGACAGGCTCGCACAAGTCAAAAAAGCGGAACTGCTTTGCGGGATTACCATTGATCGTCACGATCCCGTACTTATTGATAAAGATGCTTTGCTCTCACGCTTGGAGCAGACCTTTTCTGTCTTGACTAAGCTCTACAACCTCAGTCGTACTGGTGCATAAACCGCCTCCCGATATATTTGTTAAGATATATGCAAAAGAACAGGTCCGCTTTCACTCGAAAAGCGTGTGCCTGTTCTTTTGTTTTTTACGACCGACAAAGGGAACTATAGTCAAGTGAAGCTGTCACCCCTTGAAACCTTGAAGGCGTTCTAGCGTAGCATCGATGTCTTTAAACATTCGATCAAACAATTCCTGTACAAAGGGCACATCCTGAATCAGGCCAATAACTTGCCCTGCCCAGCCAAATCCTTGCTGTTCGTTTCCTTCATAAATAAATACACGGTTGTTTTGGCCACTGATCCATGATTTTAATTCTTCGTATCCCGCGCCTTCTTTTTCCATCGCCAAAATTTGATCGGAGCCAGGCGTGCGAACGACGCGGGCGGGTGCACCCAGTGTTCTCTTGATCACAGCTGTATCATGCTCTGTTCCTTTGAGAAGAGCTTCCTTGTAAGCGGAATGAGCATGAACACACTCTTGAGTTGCAATAAAGCGTGTACCCATTTCTACCCCATCAGCTCCCAGTGCTAACGCTGCGAGGATTCCTCGACCATCGCCAATACCTCCGCTGGCCAATACAGGTATTTTCACAGAATCCACGACTCGAGGTATCAAAACGAACGTCCCGATATCGTCCCTACCCAGATGTCCGCCGCCCTCCTGGCCAACCGCCATGACTGCGTCTGCTCCAATGGACTCTGCCTTTTGTGCTTGTCGTACGGATGCTACCAACACCAGTTTTTTAATATCGTGTCCGTCAAGTTTTCGAATGAGCGGCTCAGGATTGCCACCTGTAACCGAAATCACTTTGACGCCTTCTTCTATCGCCACTTCAACATAACTCTCGTACGATTGATTGTATTGACCAATCGCAAAGTTCACGCCGAACGGTCGATCAGTTAATAAACGTACTTTGCGAATTTCTTCGCGCAAAGCTTCCGCCGACGGTAGCGACATCGCTGTAATTTGACCCAATCCACCTGCATTTGACACCGCTGCAGCCAGATCCGCGTATGCTAAATAGGCCAATCCACCTTGAATGACTGGATAGTTGATCTGTAGCAATTCTGTTACTCTTGTTTTCATCTCATCACCCCATTTTAAAAAAACTTCTCGAGTTATGGCCCAAACTCCTGCTGTTCGCGAAGAATATGAATAAAAATTCGCTTGCTTTCCCCCCCTATTTTGCTATACTCAATTTGTTTGTTTTTACCCCTTTAATTCTTTATCTGTAAAGTGAGGCGATCGTAGTGAGACAAATGAAAACTCCTTTGTTCAGCGGGTTGTTGGAGCACGCCAACCGGAACCCGATTCAATTTCACATTCCGGGCCATAAAAAGGGTATGGGCATGCATCCGGCATTTCGCGAGTTCATCGGGGAGAATGCTCTCTCGATAGACCTCATCAACATTGCGCCACTGGATGACTTGCATCATCCAAAGGGCATGATCAAGGAAGCGCAGGATTTAGCAGCCGAGGCGTTCGGCGCTGATCATACATTTTTTTCCGTGCAAGGGACGAGCGGTGCCATCATGGCCATGATCATGGCAACCTGCAGCCCTGGTGACAAGATCATCGTACCGCGGAACGTGCATAAATCTGTCATGTCTGCGATTATTTTTGCAGGAGCCTTCCCGATCTTCATTCATCCATCGATGGACGAGCGACTAGGCATTTCTCACGGGATTACAGTGAAAGCCGTGCAAAAAGCACTGGAAGCCCATCCGGACGCAGCAGCCTTGCTCGTGATCAACCCGACTTATTTCGGGATTGCTGGTGATTTGCGCGAGATCGTGCGGACAGCGCATAATTATGAAATCCCTGTATTGGTGGACGAAGCTCATGGCGTTCATATTCACTTTCATGAAGAGCTCCCTATTTCTGCGATGCAAGCTGGCGCCGACATGGCTGCCACCAGCGTCCACAAACTTGGCGGCTCGCTGACACAAACATCTATTCTGAACGTCCGCGAAGGTCTGGTCGACGTCGATCGCGTGAAGACCGTCATGAGCATGCTGACGACGACTTCTACATCCTATATTTTTCTGGCATCGCTCGATATGGCGCGCCAACACCTGGCACTGAACGGACATCTGATGACCGAGCTGGCCATGAAGTTGGCTGACAAGGCTAGAAACATGATTAATGATATTCCGCGCATCTACTGCGTAGGACGGGAAATTCTCGGAAAGCCCGCTACCTTTGCGATGGACCCAACCAAACTGCTGATTCATGTACGTGACTTGGGTATTACGGGCTGGGAAGTGGAAAACTGGCTACGGGATAAGTACAACATCGAAGTGGAAATGAGCGACTTGTACAACATCCTCTGCTTTGTCACCGCAGGGGATACAGATGAAACCATTCAAGTATTGGTGAACGCCCTGCGCGACTTGTCTGTCGAGTTTGCACACGTACAGGCTGAAGAAAAACCGACGATTTCTTTGCCGAACATCCCTATGCTTTCCACCACTCCACGCGATGCTTTCTACGCACAGACGGAGACGGTTCCACTCATCGAAGCAGCAGGAAGAGTCATCACGGAGTTCATCATGGTCTACCCGCCAGGAATCCCGATTTTTCTGCCAGGCGAAGTCATTACTGAAGAAAATATTTCTTACATTCAAGAAAACATTCGAGTCGGTTTGCCTGTACAAGGGCCTGAAGATGAAACGCTCAAAACGATTAAGGTCGTGAAGCGTCAAACGGCGATTTCCGGCTAAGAATCGAGAAACAAATAACGTGCGAGAAAGCTGTTGCCTCCTTAAATGGCAACAGCTTTTTTATTCACAGCTTCGTAGTGGAGTGTCCGAACTTTTTGATAAAATAGACATGAAATCACGGTTAGGGGTGAAGTTTCCGTGCCAGATTGGTCGTATCAAACATTTTTCCGTCCCCTTCTCTTTCTCCTGTCTCCTGAACGAGCCAGGGATATAACCTTTAAAGCTATTGGCGCGCTTGCAAAATGCCCTGGAGGACCCTTTATCATCGAGTTGATGGGACATATGAAACCGCCTGGAGAACTGACCCGTTCTTTAGCAGGCATTCCTTTTCCTACCCCTGTCGGATTAGGTGCGGGTCTGGATCCACATGCGACTGGCCTTGAGGCACTCTCCCGCTTTGGAGTGGGGTACATCGAACTCGGCCCCGTTACCATCGACCCCATACCGTCCCACCAAGAGATGGAGAGAAATAAACAAAACCAAACTATTTTCTATCCTGGTTTAGAGGGGTTGGCAAATCCAGGCGTCCACAGCCTCTTGAAACAATTACATTCAATGGACCTAATCGGAGTTCCTCTCGGGGCAAGACTTGCTTATCGACCTGATGCTACCACGAGGGAAGCAACCGACGAGCTTCTCTACCTCATGGACGGTCTCGCTGATTCCTGTTCCTTTTTTTCGATCGATACTCGGTGGTGTTCATCAACGCCATGGAGCCAAGCTGGTTGGCGGTTGCATCTACGGGAGATACGCGCTGCAACGAAACGTCCCCTCTTCCTGCTCCTTTCTCCGGATTGCCGCAGGCAAGAGGCAATGGAGCTTTTTCAGCCTGCTTGGGAAGAAGGGTACGAAGGTGTCGTTGTGGCTGGTGGTATCCGCAATGATCAGATCCTTCACGAGCATGTTTCATCTTCTTGGTTAACGGGACCCCCTACCCATGAGGAAAGCAGACGATTTGTCCAATGGGTACGAGAGCAGTGGCCGGGGTCGATCATAATTGGCTCTGGAGGGATTCACGAACCAGCAGACGCCTTGCACATGCTATCTGCTGGTGCCGACCTCGTCCAGCTGCACAGCGGCCTAGTCTACTCCGGTCCAGGACTGCCTAAGCGAATCAACGAAACCATCTTGCAAACATCCAAGGAAGCTGGCACACTCACTCCAGGACCTGAGCTTGAGCATTCGAACAAGCTGTTATTCCCTGCGTGGATATGGGGGATGATTCTAGGCTTTGGAATGATGATCGGCGGAGCCTTAGCTTGGTTCATAGCCGCAACAAGCGTCGTCCTCCCCTACGACGAACGGTTCCTCGGTATGAGTGCTACTGAACTCATGGTGCTCAATGAGCGCTTGCTTCCTTTTATGTCACACGACCGAATCAGCTTAGCAGGGACGATGATCTCGATCGGTGTCATCTATTACCAACTTTCTCGAAACGGTCTCAGATACGGACATCATACCGCTAGGAAAATCCTCCTCATTTCCGGATCAACTGGATTCTTCAGCTTCTTTTTGTTTATAGGGTATGGTTACTTTGATTACTTACACGCAGTTCTGGCAATCCTCCTGCTCCCTGCTTTTTTATTTGCGCTGCGTGCCCCTGGCCATATTCATCTTCCCACTCTTCCTGCTCAGCTTCGGAACGATCGGGACTGGAGACAGGCGCTGTGGGGACAGCTCTTGTTCGTCATCATCGGCTTCGGGCTGACGGCAGCTGGCATCATGATTTCGGTCATCGGCGTGACAGGTGTTTTTGTTCCTTCTGATCTGATTTTCCTTTGTGCGGCGCCCGAAGTCCTCCAGGCTTACAATGAGCGATTGATCCCCCTCATTGCCCACGATCGGGCAGGATTCGGCGGAGCTCTCATCTCAGACGGGATCGCCGTCTTGCTCCTAAGCCTTTGGGGGTTCAGAAAAGGAGAAAGCTGGCTCTGGTGGACATTGCTCCTGGCCGGAGTTCCTGGTTTTGCCGCTGGCATCGGCGTTCATTTCTCTGTTGGCTATG
>JARDZO010000277.1 GCA_029240815.1 Brevibacillus sp. | reverse complement strand
TCAAAGGCATCTGACGAGTGAAGCGGCTGTAATCACAGGCAAAAATGTGAATAAAGTCTACTCTTATCTGTTCCCCGAATTTAACGCGTCCCAGATCGAAGGATTTTACAAAATAGCGAAAGACTCATCTCTGGTCAAGAACCGGTTTGAAAAGGCATTCCATTCCCAGAAGCTTGAGATGGGAAATGTGGCGGAATTGATCCGAAAGGCGAATCAACCCATGCAGTTGCTGTTCAAAAAAGATTGCCAATCATTTTCCAACGTTGATTATTTCTCCACGCCAAAAAAATACGAAAAGAAGATCATCGATGCTTTCCGGGACGACTTTGGTCTGCCGTGGATCGCATGTACCACCTTAAATCACTCCGTCCGAAAAACGCTGGTGGAAGAAATCGGCGGCTTCGACGAAGATTTCATCGGGCATGGTTTGGAGGACTACGAATATGGATTCAGGCTCTTTCAGGCAGGAGTGAAGTTTTCGTACGATCCCTCGATTTACGTCTATCATCAAGAACATCCGATCGAACAGTACTGGGAGGAGGACGGCACCAAGAATCTCATCCGTTTTCAGGAGAAGCATCCTTGGCTCGATGTCTGTCTGCTCTCCCTGAGCCGCATCAATATGCTCGACTATCCATTCATGGATCGCATTCTGAAGGAAAATAGGCTCCTTTCCCACGACTATCCAGACAAGTTTGAGTCATTCAGGGATGCGTTATGTGCCATGCTGAAACAGATCCCTGTGTTGAAAGCCGAGGGAAAACCGGTAACAAATCTTCTGCAAGCGGCAGGTAGCGGAGAAGGACCGGAGTGGAACAGCAACGTGTGGCTTGAGCGCAGTACCTTGGAATCGCACGGGTATGCGAATGTGACAAAGCTCTTCGACCTTCTGGTACGACTGTAACGCATTCGGATGGGCAAGTCATGAAAAATCCCCTCGCTGGCAGCTTTTCGCTGCACGGGCAGGGGATTTTTCATGGAATCACAGACAGAATCGGTATGCCTGCTCGATTTTATTCACCATGATGTCGGCGGTCAAATGCGCTTCCGCGTACGTTTTGGCGTTGGCTCCCAAGGTCTTCCTAAGCAAGTGATCATGGATCAGGAGCCTAATTTTATCCGCCAATTGAGTTGCGTTTGCCGGTTCAATCAGGATTCCAGTCTCATGATCTCGTATCAGTTCCGGTATTCCTCCGACATGTGTCGTTATGATCGCCTGGCTTCCGAACATCGCTTCAATAATGGCTATAGGGAAAGTGTCCATCACGGGAGTTAATGCGAAAATATCGGATTGACTGAGCAGTTCCGGTATGTCGGATCTGGTTCCCAAAAAGCGGACATGGGATAGGCCGAGTGCGTGGGCTTGCTCCATTAGCTCGGTCTTTTGCGGCCCATCTCCAACAATCTGCACATCGACCCCTTCCAGCTCGTCTTTGATGAGGGAGAGAGCTTGAAGCAGGTATGAAATCCCTTTATGGGGCTCAATCCTTGTCACGCAGGTGATGGTTACTTTGTCATCCGGCTTGGATGCCTCCACAGCTTTATAAGCGATGCCTGTATGGATCGTCTGAAAGTGACCGAGATCTGCTCCCAGTTCTTTGAAGGGGGCGCGAAACATATCGCATACCAAAATGACCTTGCGGGCGTATTCGATGGCAGCCAAATCTAACCGGCGGAATACAGCTTCCTCGATCGAGCCTTTTTCGATCCCATCCATTCTGTGGACTCCGAGTTGATGAGGGGTATACAAGAGGGGCTTTTTTAATTTCTGGTTGATATTCCCGAATATGAACGCGGCACGTCTGTCATGGGTATGGATGATATCATATTTCTCTAAGTCCATTTTTTTGACCATCTCTTCAAAAACGCCAAGCTTGCGAACCTCTTCCACAATCATTCCGCTTGCATGGCCATATCGTTTCATACAAAATTGTTCTGCACTGTTTTTTATCTCCCAATCCAATCCTCTTTTCAGGTCTCTTTTTAAATCAATTTGGTTGGGACTGGCAATGTCTACCTGATGCCCCATGCCCGTCAGGCCGTCTTTGAGAGTGGTGATATAATTCGAGACACCCCCGACGTGAGGGTAGCGCAAATACGTGGCTAGCAATATCCGCCATTTTTTCTTTTGTCCCTCGCGTTGCTGCTTCTCTCCGTAATAGCGATCGATCACCTCTAGCAGATCAGGATGAGAAGTTAGAAAGTTAGCCATTCTCGCACCTCACTTATTTGAAGAATGCATCGATCACTCTAAGGAAGCGATCCTTTACGCACATAATGCAGGATATTCCGTGCGAAGCGCATACGCAACGGACAATTCTACGGATAGATTTGTCCCATTCCGCTGCTGCCAGTTTCGCAGGATCGTTTCTATTCATATGAATAAAGCAAATGTTCGCAAATGACCGGAGAAAACTAGGTAATGAATGTGGTTTTCTCAACTCACTATGGTTAAAAGGTGGAAAACGTATTGAGCATCGAAGTCAGCATCATCCTGCCCTCTTATAACCGCTATCCACTAAACTTGCTCACCCTGCATTCCCTTGAATATCAAACATTCGCGCCTTCAAAAATGGAAGTCATCCTGATAGACGATGCATCGACTGACGATACTCATTTGCTGAAAAACTACCATCCGCCGTATTCCTATCAATACATCAGAAACACTCGAAATGAAGGTCGCTCGAAAACAAGAAATAAGGGAATCCAGGTGGCCAAAGGGAAGATCCTTATTTTTTTGGATGCCGAGATTATAGTGGACCGCCATTTTGTACAATGCCATTATCAAAAGCAGCTCACGGATGAACCGGTGGTTATCACAGGGCAAAACCTCCGTAAACTCTTTTCTTTTCTGTATTCTGAATTCACTCCAGACCAACTAAAAGCAGTCGAGTGGATCTCCAAAGAATCATCGAAGGTCCGGAATCGCGTCAAAAAAGGGATCCGTCCGGAAAAATTCGAGCATGAAAAGCTGCCAAGTTTGATGAAAGGGCTAAAACGACCGGTACAACTGCTGTTTCCAAAAGATTTTCGTTCTTTTTCGGACGTCAAGCTTTTCTCCTCGCCGATGAATTACTATCAAAATTTGATCAACCTTCTTCGTGATGACTTTCACCTCCCGTGGATCGTTTGCAACGGTTTTCATTCTGTAAAGAAGGAGCGGGTCGTGGCTGTTGGAGGGTTCGACGAAGACTTTAACGGACATGGATTGGAGGATTTTGAATATGGCTTCCGGCTGTACAAAGCGGGAGTGAAGTTTGCGTATGATCCAAAGATAACCGCGTACCACCAAGAACATCCTATTGGCAGCAGCAGATCAATGGAAGGAAACCAGAACCTCATCCGCTTTCAACAGAAACATCCATACCTCGATATCTGTCTTCTTTCGCTTACACGCATGGACAATTGGGATTACCGATTCATGGATAAAGTCCTGAGGGAGCACCAGGTCATTACCCAAAGACATCCAGCCGCCTTCGACACGCTTACCGATGCGCTGCTTGTCTTATTGAAACAAATTCCTCTGCTGATAGCGGAAGGCAAACCGGTTGCGGACCTGTTGAAAGTCTCAGGGTTTGGAAGCGATGAGGAGTGGAAAAGCAGATTATTCCTCGAACGCAACGCTTTGGAAGCAAATGGGTTTACCCATGTGACAAGATTATTGGATCTGCTAGTCCGTCTGTAGAAGTATGGAAAATGCGGTATGTGTTATTTTCGGAATGGAGGTTGAGCGTTGAAGATTGACGTCAGTATCATCATACCGTCTTATAACCGTTACCCGTTTAATCTTCTCACCCTTCAAGTGTTGGAAAGGCAGAAGTTCCCGCTATCCAAAATGGAAGTCATTTTCATCGATGATGCGTCAACAGATGAAACGCCGGTTTTACAACATTTCCGTCCGCGCTATCCCTTCCGATACAATCGAAACGAAACGAACTTGGGCCTAAGCAAGACGAGGAATCTGGGGTTATCAATGGCCCAGGGAGAAATCATCATCCTTTTGGACGCCGAAATGATTGTGGAGCCTGACTATGTAAAAAAGCATTACAAGCATCATCTTGCAAACAAACAAGCTGTTGTTTTCGGGAGGAACAAACACAAGTTTTACCCGTATTTGTTCCCTGGGTTAAATTCCACCCAGATCAACGAGATTTGCCAGATGGCCGAAGAGAGAGTGGCAGTCAAAAAACGGATTCAAAAAAGGCTCCAACAAAAAAACTTGAAAAATACCGATCTGCGGGCACTTCTGAAAGATCTAAAAGAGCCTGTTCCCTTGCTTAGCGAGAAAGAAATCTTGGATATGTCTTGTGTGCAGGTATTTTCGCTCCTGGAGCAATATTCCCACAACCTTTTGAACCAACTGGAAGGACGATTTGAGAAAAGCAGGTTGACATGGCTAGCCTGTTTTGGATCCAATCTCTCGTTTCAAAAGACGGTGGTCGACAAGATTGGCGGCTATGACGAGAACTTTAAGGGTTGGGGGTTGGAAGACACGGAATTTGCTTATCGACTCTACAAGAGCGGTGCCAAATTTGTGGTGGATTCAACCATGAACCGGTATCACCAGGAGCATCCGATCACAGCAGACAGACGGCTGGAAGAGAAAAGGAATTTGATCCTGTTTCAACAGAAACACCCGGTCATCGAGGTATGCTTGAAATCATTGAATTCACTTAAAATATATGACTTTCGCTATATGGATGAGGTTTTGCAAGAACACAGCTTGCTTTGCGAACGGCATCCCGGCATGTTCGGCAATTTCAAGCAAGCTATTCTTTGCATGCTGCAACAAATCCCTGTCCTGATTACGGAGAACCAAGCGGTCAGCAATCTTTTGTTTCATTCTGGTTTGGAAGAGACGAAGAAAAAACAGCGAATCATCAACGAGCGGGATACCTTGGATGCTTATGGCAGGTACGGAAACTTAGTTCGGCTATTCGATCTGCTGATCGCGCAATGAGTAGCTCGCAAGCTTCGCATGGGCCAAGGTTTAACAGGTAGGAACTGATAAACTGGGGGATAGCTATTGGGCTGTCCTTTTTCGCTTTGGGTGAGGAATAGAATATGGATAAAGTTTTTAGGGTGTTAATTAAAATCATTATAAATAGATATTGACTTTTATTTTATATCAAGTAAAATGAGAAATGTTCCTAGATGATAATAATTTTAATCTGATAATGAGAAAGGGGGAGCCGTTATGTATGATGTGATCATAATCGGCGGAGGACCGGCAGGAGCATCCGCTGCCATCTACACAGCCCGGGGAAATTTGAAAACGCTGGTGATCGACAAAGCGCCCGGTACAGGTGCGCTTGCGCTGACCCATAAAATAGCCAACTATCCCGGTGTGGAAGGCGAGCTCTCGGGAAAAGAATTGCTCGATAAGATGCGCAGACAAGCGGAGGGTTTTGGTGCTGAATTCATCCAGACCACCATTTCTGCGGTAGATGTGGAAGATGACGTGAAAGCGATCTTCACTGCGAATGGTACGTTTGAAGCCAAAGCTGTTGTCGTGGCTACTGGTTCCAAAGGACGCAATCGCATGCTTCCGGGAGAAGAGGAGCTGCTTGGTCGCGGTGTCAGTACATGCGCGACTTGCGACGGTGCTTTCTATGAAGGAAAACACGTAGCAGTCATCGGAGATACCGAGGAAGCTGTAGAAGAAGCACATGCGCTTACGAGATTTGCCGATCGCATTACCTTCCTGGTC
This sequence comes from Brevibacillus sp., assembly GCA_029240815.1. The sequence goes on along the minus strand of JARDZO010000277.1, from coordinate 1,553 downwards.
CCACGTGCGGATCTGCAAGGGGTAGAAGAAACACCAGAACTGCCAAACACAGAGATTTTCTTCCGTACGCGCCCATTGGAAATCGTCGGTAAGAATTCGGTAGAAGGGCTTCGGATTCGCTCCGCGGAAGGAAATGAAGAGATGCTGGATGTTGATGGCGTCTTTGTTTTCCTCTCCGGCAGCAAGCCAGGTACCGATTTTTTGGATGGACAGGTTCCCCTGGATGACGAAGGCTTCATGATTTTGGACGAGTTTATGCAGTCATCGGTTCCAGGTGTTTTCGGAGCCGGAGAAGTGCGCAAGACCCCTGTCAAGCAAGCGGTTGTGGCTGCAGCAGACGGAGCTATTGCGGCTATGGCTGTAGACCGATATATCAATAAACGATCCAAAATCGTTCCACAATACAAATAATCCCTCTACAGAAAAAGGAGAGAACTACTCATGGCACAAGCAATTGTATACTCCAGCACAAACTGCGCATTCTGCAAGCAATTGAAAACGTACCTGACCGAACAAAACATCTCTTTTGAAGAGCGCAATATTGATGAAAACGATGCATACGGTGAAGAGTTGAGCCGCTTGGGCATGATGTCCGTTCCGCTGACTCTCATTGGGGACAAGCAGATCCTGGGCTTCAATCCAAACCGCATCAAAAAGGCTCTCGCAGCTTTGGAAGAGACCGCTCAATAATCGATTGACCGCTCCTTTAGCGATCACGTAGAAGAATTCCGCGATCTGGATTGCGAAGTGCTCGGGGTATCGACCGACAGTGTGCACACGCACAGCGCCTGGATCAAAACCCCTCGCGACCAAAACGGGATTGGCGCTGTGAACTTCCCGCTGGCAAGTGATTTCAACAAGGAAACCCCATGCAAAAGAAAAACCGCTGCCGTTGGGCAGCGGTTTTTTCGACGTATAAGATCAAAAGGACTTTCTAAAAGGTATGGTGGTACCAACATAGCGGAGGTTAGGAGAAGCAGGTTTCCGATCTGCGCTCCAGCCTACACCCTACGCGGAAGGTTAGACTGTCCGCTCCACAACGATTCACGGGGAAGCGGTAAAGCGGTAGCCGCTCCGCAGAGAACTCAGAGGTACCGCTTCTGGTTCCCGTGAATTCGTTGTTCCGCTAAGTAGGGTTCCGGAGTCGCTCCGCCTGGAAACCTGCTTCTCCTGCGAGCTGTAATTGGTTTCTAGCGGCCTGGTATTACGAGGTTCAACGGAGCAAAAGCTTATTCCTTCTATCGCTTGAGCTTCGAAGGGCGTTGGTAAATCAAGCGAAGAACGAGGTCGTCAAATATGTCTGTTCGACATGTCACAGCAGCGATTGAATACGTAGAACCAAGCTTTCGTTCTTCAAAGGCATTGTCCCATGCAGGGTTTTCCCCAAAAAACTCCTTGGAAAGCTACGAAAAAAGGCAAGTAGGAGAGCCAAAGCTGGCCGAGAAAAAAGGAGAAATTAGCGGAAGATCTTAGGAACACCAACCGAGGCGCAATGGAAAAAACGAAACACGATTTTAAGCGTCCACCTACTGTTAAGCTTCCTGAGACGGCTG
>JARDZO010000276.1 GCA_029240815.1 Brevibacillus sp. | reverse complement strand
ATGTATTTGGGGAAAAGGCAATTAAGGACGTCCTGAACAATTACATGTATATGCTGCATTAACGGAGAACTAGCTTAACATCCATATCCCATTTTATACCAAATTAGAGCTGTTCTTTCTAGCTCTTTAACAAACACATCTTTACCGTCCATATAAGCTTCACTGTCCCATGGGAACTGTTTGGCGAGGCGTTCTTTTAAATCTCCATAATGATTTGCTTCATCTGGATGCGTTCGGAGGTAATCCCTTACCGCCAAATGGCGAGTAATATCTTCCTTGTTATCCCCTTGAAATACATGTACTTGATGCGTGCGATTATCTCCACCTTTTCTGAAATATCTTCTTCCTTTCATACCGAGCTCGCCCATACATTCGTAACCAAGCTCTTCCATTCGTACATTAAACGTATCTATCTTTTCAATATCTTTTACTACTGGCATGATATCAATGATTGGTTTGGATTTTAACCCTGAAACTGAAGTACTACCAATATGATGAATGTCGATTAACTCATCACCAAAAATATCCTTTATTTTTTGAGATTCCTCAATAAACCTCTGTTTCCAATTAGCGTTGTATTCTGTAACAACAACATTCATCTACATTAACCTCCTCATAGAAATATTCATTGCGATTAGATTTGGGCATTACATCATCATATAAAAGTGAGGGAGAGGTGTCAATGAAATATGGAACAACTTAAAGTTATAACCAACAGCTTCTCTTATGAATAATTTGGAGATGAAGCAGTAACTTGGCATCAGAATAAACTTTCTTCTTTAGTTTGGGAAGGTGGCAGTTCAAACGATTTTGTTCCCTTTTCATTTTTTTATAATTCGATGCCCATTATCTCGAATTTCTTTGGAAACATATTCGTCCCTGTATTCACATTAATTGGAATAGTTTTATTTGTTAATGGCTTCCCTAGGAAACCTCAAAAGTAAATATTTAAACTCCAATAGATAATAAGGGGATTAAAGGATGTCATCATATGAGTTTGAGTTTACATACAAAGAATTTTTTCGCTTGTTATTCTATAAAAAGATCTGTCCTCTTTGCACAAGGAAGTTAGATAAAAAGAAAGATAAGATCAAGACTGGTTGGTACAGTGAGGATGGAACTTATCACGAAGGGGACCATAATCAATTAAAATTCTATTACTACTGCCCTAATTGTTTAAAAGATATAGAGTTACTTGACCTAAAACATAGAAGAATTTTTTAATGATATGTAGCGGTTTTCACTTTCTACAAGGGTACTATAACTCAATAATCATCACAATGAGGAAAACCAGATTTTCAAAAAGGGCACAGAAGATTTTTCGGAAAGAGATAAGGTCTCTTGAACAAGTTGATCTGCGGTTGCTTCGGCAACCGTTTTTTAGTTCGCTCTACTAACAGGCATGTACTGGAGCCAATCTAACAACCCCATATCCATGAGTATCGTGGAACTTATGATCTAGTAATTCAGTTAGATGGTACGCGGAGTGCTTTGGAAACTGGCACGCTCCGTGTGAACAGGGGAAAAGCTGGAGATCACATCAAACGCTTACCTATTGCTACGATAGTTCCAATATGTGTTAATATAGTTTCTGTAAGTCAAATAAATTAACACGGGGAAGAAGGCTACTGGGAACAAACGAGAATTAGTTTGCAGAGAGAAACCATGCAAAATGAATGAGAGACTTTGATAAGCTTAGCTGTCAAAGCTTCAAACAATAATCGATCTATTATTCATTTCGGAATCTAAGTACAACTGACCATAGAAAATGGTATCCTCAAAAAAGTGAAGGGGCAGCATAGCCTTATGAAACTAGGACATATAATGATTTTCGTCAATGACATGACAAAGGCGAGATGGTTTTATTCTGAATTGCTGGGTTTGCAAACACTCTTAGAGCAAGAAAATAAGCTTGTATTTGCCCTTGACGGCTGTCAGCTTATAGCTTTTAAGTGTGAGAAGACCAAAGAAATTGGAGATTATTCAAACGAGGCTAGAACAGTTTTGGTGTTTGAGGTCGTATCTATTGAGCAAACTTATAAGGAAATGAAGGAAAAGGGTATTCAATTTTTGCATGATAAACCTACTCAAGGGCGATATGCTGCTTTCGTTGATCCGTTTGGTAACGTGCATGAAATCGCTGAATCGTTCGATTGAAGCTGTTTTCATGAGTTTTATAAGGTGAAGCGGTGAATAATTACAGATGAATTCTCAACTTGCTTTCCTCCTGCTTTTCGTAGGGGGATTTTTTTGCATTCAAATTGTTAACTTCTAGACGTCTGTTATGAGGCACATTAGCGGAGATCATTTCATAGCATATTGCAGGGTAAAAAAACAATTAATTGGAGGTACCAATAATGACTGATTTCAAAAAGGATCTTCAGAAACTGAAAGTCAGCAATTTCAATGCTAGCGGGATGACGCAGGCGGATGGTCAAGGTCAAAATGTTCCTGCGGGAGATCGCCTGTGCGTTGGAATTTGCTTCGGTTTTTGCGTCGGTTTTTGCAGTAATTGTAATTGTTCCCAATGCTTTAACTGTTTCCGGTGCAGCAATTGTGTCCAATGCGGCAACTGTTTCCGATGCAGCAACTGCGTCCGATGCGGAAACTGTGCCCGGTGCCGCTAATTTTTTGAACGAAAGAATGGCTAGCTGAGGTAAGAGATGCTCCTGTAAGCGATTCAGCCTGCAGGGGCAATTTTTATTTTTTAGCATGAGGGACAAAACGTAATACATACCATTAGATGGGGAATGACTTGCAAAAATGGTTGAGGAGGAATGATATTTGAATTCTTCTATGCGTCTGAAAGTGAAAGGGGATACGTTTTTTCTTCCTGATCCAAACGGGGGCGTCTATTTTCGGAACAATGTTGGCTCGTTCCGGATGGAAGGCAGTACAATCGATCAATGGATTGAAAAGTTGATGCCGGAGTTTAATGGTGAGCATACGATGGGGGATTTGACAGAAGGGTTGCCGGATGAATATCGGAAGCTGATGTATGAAATCGCGGAGGTGTTGTATGGTAATGGCTTCGTCCGTGATGTGAGTCAAGACCGTCAGCATCAATTATCGGTTAATGTTCTCCAAAAGTATGCTTCTCAAATCGAATTTTTAGACAGTTTTGGTGGTTCAGGCGCATACCGTTTTCAGACTTATCGTCAGGGGAAAGTGTTGGCTGTCGGTTCAGGTCCTTTTTTCGTCTCGCTCTTCGCAGCTTTGTTGGAATCCGGATTGGCCCAGTTCAACATGCTGATCACTAACCCGGAAACGACTAACCGGCAGCGGTTGTCTGAGCTCGTTGCACATGCCCACAGAACAGACACCGAAGTCGAGGTGGAGGAGGTCACCCTGCCCGAAGAGGGGGGCATGGCTTGGCGTGAAGTCGTACGGCCGTATGATTCCATACTCTACGTTTCACGAGAAGGCAATATCGAAGAACTGCGGGCTATTCACAATGCTTGCAGGGTGGAGAAGAAGGTGCTGCTTCCTGCACAAATTCTGGGGCAAGCGGGAATGGCGGGACCACTGGTGCATCCGGAAACGGAAGGTTGTCTGGAGTCGGCATGGCGCCGCGTGCACCGTTCGGCAATAATCAAAGATCCCGAGCTGCATGCAGTCTCATCCACATCAGAAGCGATGCTAGCGAACGCGATTGTATTTGAATGGCTCAAATCGGTTACGGGTGTGACCCAATCGGAACTGAATAATAAAGTGTATCTGCTCGATCTGGAGACGATGGAGGGAAGTTGGCATCCGTTCCTTCCTCATCCGCTGTTGAATGGACGTCCGTCAGCCGAATGGGTGCACACTATCGATTTGTGGCTCGATCAGGGACAGGGCACGAAGGGATCGAGCGAACTGATGTCTTATTTCAGCCAGTTAACATCTCCCGTTACGGGTATTTTCCATAGATGGGACGAGGGAGAGTTAAAGCAGCTTCCGCTCTGTCTGTGCATTGTGCAGGCAGTCGATCCGCTGTCGGAAGGACCGGCTGAGCTGCTCCCGGAGATCGTCTGCCCGGGTCTGACGCACGTGGAGGCACGGATAGAAGCGGGTCTGGTCGGGCTCGAATCTTATGTGTCGCGAATGGCTGATCTGTACTTGACGAAGCCTCCCTTGCTTCAGGGATCCGGGGGTCAGTCGCAGGAGTTCGAATATATAGGCGTCGGAGCGGGAGAAACGTTAGAGAAAGGCGTCTGTCGCGGTTTAGAAAAATGGTTGACTGAGGCAATGGTCAAGCAGTTGAAAGCTGGTGAGCCTGAAGTATCTCGAGTAAATCTGAGTACGGTAGAAGATCAAACCTGCCGTCATTATTTGCGTGTGTTGACTATTATGCATGAGGAGACGGTAATTGGATTAGGCGAGAAAGTGGCGGGCTTTCCTACGGTTTGGGTCGGTACAAACGGGAGTTGGTATGGCTGCGTCGGCTTAAATCGAACAACGGCGTTGCGGAAGGCGCTGCAGCAAGCGCTGCTGAAGGCCCAAAACAAAGAGGCATTCCTCACGGTGCAAGCGACAGAGCAACCATCTGTAAAAGTGCAAGATGTAGGGACTCAGAGCATAACGATCCATGCGGTTGACGAGACCGAATACCCGAATATGCTGCAAGCCGCTTTGCAAATTCTTAAAAGGAATCAGAAGCGGATTCTGGTCGCAGATCTGACCTTCGAACCGTTTTTGAAAGAGGGACTCGTAGGAGCGTTTGGCGTGTCTGTGCGAGAGGAGGAATCCCTATGAACGGTATCGTCTCTGTGATCGGAGAAGGGCTGCTCGCTGAACTCGTGTGTGAGGAGTTGTCCGTCCAATACCGGGTCGTGCGTCAGCCCGATCTCGAATCAGCTGTTCCGGAAGCTGTACAATTGGCGCTGGTATTGAACGATGGGTGGAATCCAGCCGTTCATCTCAAGGCAGAAGAAGTGTTTCAACAGTCCGGAACGCCTTGGCTGCGCGGTTTTGTCTCTTATGGCGAGGGAGTTGTCGGACCTCTCGTTCGCGCGGGTACGTCGGGGTGCTCCCAATGCGGTGACTTCCGGCGCCTAATGGCTGGAAGCGACCGCAAGGAAATGTGGGAGCTGCAGATGAGGCTATCGGCGCAAGGTGGAATACCGTGTGACTCTTGGGCATCACGCACGGGACTTTTGCAGGTAGCTCACCTGCTTGTCGACGAAGCACTAAGGGTATTGCAAAGCAGGGGTGCTCAAACGGAAGGCCGGGTTTTCTTGATCAATCTGCAAACGCTGAAAAGCTCGCGTCATCTCATTCTACCCGACCCGCTGTGTCCGGTCTGCAGTCGATTGCCTGACGATTCTGCGGAAGCATCCCGTATTTCGCTTAAACCAAGTCCAAAGATTAGCGCCGATAGTTACAGGTGCCGCCCAATGGATGAACTGAAGAGAGTTCTGGCCAAAGAGTATCTGGATTTCAGGACGGGTTTCTTAAACGGGAAAATGCTTGATCTTGTATCACCTTTTTCAGACTCGAGCATTAATCTGCCGTTGTTCGGGGGGGATGAGGGATGTGCAGGTCGGACTCATTCCTATGCGGATAGCGAACTGACAGCCATTTTGGAGGGGCTGGAGCGTTACTGTGGTCTATCTCCCCGCGGCAAACGGACGGTAGTCCGCGATAGCTTCTACAATTTGAGAGACCACGCGCTTGATCCCGTGCATGTAGGCGTGCACGAAAAGGAACAGTATGAGCGTCCTGATTTTCCGTTCAAGCCGTTTGATCCTGACCGGTCAATCGATTGGGTATGGGGTTATTCGTTTTTGCAGGAGCGTCCAATTCTTGTACCGGAGCTGCTCGCTTACTACAGTTCGGGCTGCGGCAATGGTTTTGTCTATGAAACTTCCAATGGTTGCGCACTGGGTGGCAGCTTAGAGGAAGCGATTTTTTACGGTATTTTGGAAGTGGTTGAGCGGGATTCGTTCCTTCTGACCTGGTACGCACAGTTGCCTATTCCGCGGCTAGACCCTTATTCGGTCGATGATCGGGAATTGTGGTTGATGTTGGAGCGTTTGCAGGTGGTGGCAGGTTATGATGTGCATTTGTTTAACTCAACGATGGAGCATGGAATCCCAAGCGTATGGGTTTTGGCTAAAAACAGGACGCAAAAGGGAGTAAACCTCATCTGTGCGGCAGGAGCTCATCCGGACCCTGTGCGGGCGGTGAAAAGCGCGATCCATGAGGTTGCAGCCATGTTGATGACGTTTAGCGAGAAATTTGAAGAGAACCGGAGCTCGTATGAACAAATGCTCCACGATCCGTTCCAGGTGCGGCTCATGGAAGACCATTCTATGCTGTACAGCTTGCCGCAAGCCGAGGAACGCCTCCAGTTTTTATTGGATGAGAATCGACCGTTGCGAACGTTTGACGAGGAGTTTAAGCCAAAGGCCAGGTATGCAGATCTAACAGACGATCTGGACGTGTTCCTCCAGGCTTTCCGAAGATTGAACCTGGATGTGATCGTTGTGGACCAGTCGACACCGGAAACTTTGCGAAATGGACTGTATTGTGTGAAAGTGTTGATTCCGGGCATGCTGCCGATGACATTCGGACATCATCTTAGCCGTGTGACAGGTTTGGAAAGGGTGTTAAGGGTGCCGGTGGAACTAGGATATGCGATAAAACCCCTGACGCCTGTACAGCTCAATCCGCATCCGCATCCGTTTCCATGAAACGTTTAACATATGGAGAGTCGTTATGTAAAGCGTTTCTGAGGGAACGCTTTAGGGGGGATAAAGGATGAATCTGAAGGCATTTCTGCACATGCTGCATTTTGACCCGGACAAGGTCAAACCCTCGGACTGGGAGACAGATTGGGAAGACGCGCCGCTTCCATATAAGCTTTATCGCGGTTTGCCGGTCATCCAGCTGTCTGCGGAAGTGCCGCTGACACTTGAAGGAAGGGAAGCGCCCGCAAATCAGCAGCTTCGCAGAATCGGACATTTTCTCTGGTACGTATACGGGCTCGTGCAAGTGAGTCAGTCCGTTTACAACTTGGATTCAGCCGAAGAAGCAGAAGGATTCATACATCAGATGTACCGACGCTCGATTCCTTCCGGCGGAGGGTTATACCCTAACGAACTATACATTTATTTGAAGATGGAGGATTTGCCTACCGGCGTTTACCATTACGATGTGGCGCACCACCGTTTAATGCTGTTGCGTGAAGGCGATTTTGACACCTATCTTGGAAGTGCTCTCGGAAATCGCTGTGATGTGTCGGCTTGTTTCGGTGTTGCTTTTGTTTCAACGCTCTTTTG
>JARDZO010000275.1 GCA_029240815.1 Brevibacillus sp. | reverse complement strand
TACACCCAGTTGCCGATGAGTGTTTTGAGCAGACATATTGTGTTGGATAATCATGTAAAGTTCCTCCTTGAGTTGTCGACAGTCACGTCCCTGTGACTGTTACATATATTTGAGACGAATCACAATCGCGCGCTTGTGACTTTGTCCCTACACTAGTATTATCGGTTAGCAGCTTTTGGGTGTTTAGTACTTTTTCTACTTTTTTCTGCAAAAAAACAAAAAAGATGATCTATTGACCATCTTTCGATTTCTCATTGGTTTGAAGAAACTGCTTCAACGCTGTCCAATCACCTTGGCTCTGTGTCGCTAGCCGATTTTCTTCCTGAATGGCGTCAAATATCTCTTTCCGATACACATCCAAATTACGCGGCGCGTCGATGCCGATTCGCACTTGGTCTCCATCAACGGAGATGATTTTGATTTCAATGGTGTCTCCAATCATGATCGATTCGTTCTTCTTACGAGAAAGGACCAGCATCTAAACACCACCTACTTTTGATCGACAGCTTGTTGCTCGAACAACGGCTGACGAATGGAGTATGTATCATTCTGCAGGATTACCTGTCTCCCCATCCGATTGGCCAGATTGACCACGATAGGAGCCTTTAAATTCACGGTTGCCTGGTTATTTCCACGAATCGTTACGATAGAGAATACCGCGAGCTGCGATTGATCCTCCACTCGAAGTGCCTCTTTTGCCACTTCAGACAACTCGAACTTGTACTCTGAAAAAAAAGAGAACGGATCAATGGACCAAAATCCTACGCCCGGTTCTTCCGTCGATTGAATCAGAAAAAAGGGACTCTCCTCTTCCTGCATCAACTGAAAAAACTGCAAATGGGAAAACCCCGGGATGCCATCTTCAAAAAATAGCTTGCCCAATTCTACCTGTTGACTTGCGTTCATGTTTTCCCCTCGCTTACATCATTTGATCCAGTTGACTGCCTACCACATCTATTGTCAGACTATTGTATTGTATCATATATGGCTCGACCTTGCCCGGAGTATAGGACAACTCAGGAGGTCGTGTCACAGGATCTATACTCATCCCATTACGTTGCACGTTAATCATGACGGGCTTAAATTCAGCGCTGATATCTACACCATCATCCATCGAAGCAGATGGTGGAGTATACCCTCCCTCCAGCGCCCGCATGCCTTTTTCCCTGCCAATGGACGCAATGGCATTCTCTTTCGTATAGATCCGCATCAAGCGATCGCCTTCTTGGCTTTTTTCTGCGATGGCCTGCATGGCTTTTTGTTTACCATAAGATGCTAAGCTATCGCTAAATTGCATGGAGGTCATAATACCGATATTCGCACGAGCCTGACTAGAATCGATCTGTAATATCGTACGAGCTTGCTCGATATTCAACATCGCCGGTACTTGCTTCAAGTTCATTTCAGCTTGCGGCTGCTTGATGTCTTGAACAGGCTTGTTGATGGTAAGACCTAACTGTGCAAAAGTACTCTCCATCCGAAGTTGCGGGATTTGCATGAGACTACCTCCCTCTTATTTCCTATCGTAGGAAGTCCAGCAGAGTCGGTTGAATGATACGTGCACCCGAGCCCAATGCAGCGGAGTGAACGCTTTCTTGTGTTTTCAAATCTGTCATTACTTCTGCCATATCTGCATCTTCGTTTTTGGACATCAGGCCAGTAATGCTTACATCCTGAGTATTCAAACGCTCTGCAATTAATTCTACCCTATTAACACTTGCCCCTAGTGAAGCACGTTCAGCCAGAAGCTTGTCATATTGATCATTCATAGCGGTCTGGAATTGAGTTGCTGATCTACCGTTACTCAATTCGGTAATGATGTTATTCAGTACCGTAAACATATTATTGGCATTGTTGGGGTAGTTAAAAATGTTTTGTGCATTTGTATTTGAAGTCACAAACACATTTTGACTGACCTCTAAATTAATAGGAGTGCTGTTTGTACTGACGAAGTCGCCTGCCCCTGCTTTGGCTGTAGCATCATAAGGGGCTTTATTCGTATCTGTACCAGCAAAAATATACTTACCGTTAATTTGCTGATTAGCTAGTGTTCCCATATGCTTTTTGAGCTCTTCCACTTCCGAAGCCATCGTTTTCAGGTCATCAGGCGAAACGGCCCCATCTCCGGAGTACACCAGGAGCTCTTTTACCCGCTTCATGATATTGCCCATCTCATCCATCGTACTATCCGTCATATCCATCCAAGACTGCGCTTCATCCACGTTGCGCTTGTACTGATCATTCTCCATCAAAGAAGAGCGATAGAACATGCCGCGTGCAGCGACAACCGGATCATCCGATGGTTTGGAGATCTTGCTGCCAGACGACAGCTGCTGTTGCAAATTATCCATATGGCTCATCGATTTATGCAAGTTTCTCAGCATGTTGCTATTCAACATGTTTTGCGTTATTCGTACTGACACGACCTATCCCTCCTATTAGAGGCCAACACGGCCCATGCCGTTGATGACTTTGTCCAAAATTTCGTCCATGCTTGTCATGACGCGTGCGGATGCACTGTAGGCGTGCTGGTATTTCACCATTTCGGCCATCTCGTCATCGATGGATACTCCGGAGACCGATTGGCGTTGGTTATCTACGGTGCCAACCAGCATTTCGGAGTTTGCCTGATTGCGAGTCGCTTCCTGAGCGTCGACACCCAGTTGGCTGATGGTGTAGCGGTAGTAGTTGTCCAGAGTAGAGCTCTCTGGCAGATCATTTGGGCCTGTTCCCGCAGCGAGAGTCTTGAATTTGATAGAGGCAATTGCGAGTGCTGTCTCGTTGTTGCCCACTGGTGTAGAACCTGTTTCCGGTTTGGCTGCCGCGATGGCATCCAAGCTCTTTGTGATTTCCGGATTAATGGCAATCGTAGCAGCACCTTTGGGATTATCTCCATTGGCAGTGAGCGTGCTAGAGTCCACAAAGAAAGGCAGTCCCATAGCAGTACCATTGTTAATATCGGCCAGACTCATGCCAGCGCGATGAACATCGTTGATTTCCTTTGTCAAATTCACCGCTAGAACATCCAAACGCTTCAAAATGTTAGGCACGATCTGATCACGCGATTCCAGCGTACCCGCCATATAGCCTGAAGTCGGAACGAATGCCCCTCCACCCAGCGTCAAGCTACTCATACCTGTAAGCGGATTTTGCTGAGCAGCAAAAGGCTGAGCGGTAATGCCTGTAACGAAATCCCTGCCTTCGATCGTAACGTTTACCATGCCATTCGTTGACTGTGTAGCCTTGATGTCAACCAATTTGGAGAGCTTGTCTACCAATACATCGCGCTGATCGTACAAGTCATTTGGCTGGTACCCATGCGGCACTACATTGGAAATCTGGTTGTTCAGGCTGGCGATCTGCTGACCGAGTGAGTTAATTTCTATCGCCTTTACGTTGACGACGTTGTCCAGGTCGGTTTGGACTTCCTGCAAATGCTTGTAGGTCGTATTGAACGTATCAGCGACAGCTTTGCTTCGTTCCCGCAGAACCGCACGCGCAGACGTATCTGTTGGGTCTTTCGCCAAGTCTTGCCATGCTTGCCACATTTGGTCCATGACCTTCTGCAAGCCTGTATCGGAAGGTTCGTTCATGATGCCTTCTACCTTTTCCAAGGTTTCCGTACGCGCATCCCAATAGCCCTGACGCTTGAACTCGTTGCGATACTGAATATCCAGAAACTCTTCGCGCAGGCGTTGAATGCTATCTGCCTGTACCCCAGTACCGAGGAGACCTGGCTCGATGCTTGCAAACATTCCCACGTACGGAAGTCCTGTCGTCGTCTCCATATTCACACGCTGACGGCTGTAGCCCTCTGTGTTTGCATTGGCAATGTTGTGGCCTGTCGTATTTAAGGCGGACTGTTGTGCGAACAAACCGCGCTTGCTTACCTCAATACCATGAAAGGTTGAGCGCATGCTGACACCTCTTTACGCTTTTTTATTAAAAAAAGTTCGATTCGCCTGACGATACCCGTCGGAGGACGGATTGCCATAAATAAAGTCATCCTCAGGTGTATCAGTGATCAGGTCGAGCGTCATGTTTACAAAAGAAAGGGATTGCTTTAGCAACTGCTGATTCAGTTCGTTCGCATCGCGCAGTTCGAAAACAATCCGGCTCAACTCATTGCGACGGACAGTCAGTCGCGTCTTCTCTTCCGCACTGGTCGTCAACTTGATCAATTCAGCCAGTGTGCCTTCCTGCAGCGTTAAGCCTTTTTCGGCCGTCAGCTCTCTCACTACATTCAGACGGGCTGTCTCAGCTGCCGTGACGCCCTTGATCAGCTTTTGCTCCTGGCGAGTGATCGCCACCAGTTCATCCACATTTCCTTTGATCAGCACATCTTTCTTGTGCGTAGACAATGTGTACATGGCTTTGTGAAGCTGGATCAAGTTGTCGAGCAGCTCGTAGAGCATTTCCATTTTCGTCATGTTGGGTTTCTCCCTCGTCTTCCCTAGAGAGCTTGTTTATTTCTTTTGCCAAAAGGATAGGAATTTCTCTGCGATCTTGTCGCTAGAGACGCGATAGGTTCCTTCCTCTACCTGCTTTTTCAAACGATCCACCTTTTCGCGCCTTTGCGGCGAATCCGGATCTTCTACTTGCTTCAGCATTTCCAACGCTTCTGTGGAAATATTTACTTCATCTTTACCCATCGGAATCTTGCCTGTTTTCCCTGCCTGGGCATTGCCTGTCTTGTTGTAGGCGTTGATCATTCCGACTCGATTGGGTTCATTAATCCGCATGTGAAAACCATCCTCTCAAACCACCGGACATGAATTGCGTGTATATAACAAAACCGATGATACTTCTTAGTAGTATCATCGGCAATTTTGTTGTCCGCGATTAGTTTTTTTGTACAAAACTATTCGTCAGCATTCTCCTTCCTTCGATACGCTGCTGTCGCAAATCCTGACAGTTTGTCGTCTTCAAGACGTTGATCGACTTCGAGCTGCTGCGTAATATCATGTTTCAGACCCTTCATGCAGGATTCGCAAATATTTCCTACCCGGATCATAATACCGCAGCTCTCGCAAGGATATCCAAGACTTGGATTCCCAGCCACAGATATGCGTCCTTCTTTAATAAATTTCGTAATTTGCTTAATACTGACACCAGTCGCTTCGCTCACCTGATGAATGTTGGAGCCGCGATTTTCCCGCTTGCGCAAAAAACGCGCACACAGCTCATATTCCTGTTCCACTGCTTGATAGCACTTCGGACAAATGTCGCGGACAGCTTGTACAAAAAGCGCATCACACCGTGAACAGTTTGCCAGTTTGCCCAAAGACATAATGACACCCCTTCACATACCTTACATATTTCGTTCCGTTCTCTACTTGATGTATGCCTCCCATGATAACTCAATTCACTCATGCTGGCTATCGATAGATCGTTACGGAATAGATGTGGCTATGAGACCCTGCATGTTCCCGTATCGTTTTCGCGCACGACCGCAGAGTCGAGCCCGTCGTGTAGATGTCGTCCAGCAACAGAATCCTGTACGAGCCTGCTCCGGCTTGTCCCAGACTTTCACCTGCCCACGAAAACGCCCCTTCCATGCTTTCCTCACGGGCTGTACGACCAGACTGTTGACTAAGCTTGGCAGTTCTCTTCGTTCGGAGGAGCAAAGTACGAACGGGAACTCCGATATCGGCACCGAGCCTTTTTGCCAACAAATCCACCTGATTGAACCCTCTCTCCTGCAATCGTTGCTCATGAAGCGGAACAGTCGCGATGAGGTCAAAGGTGGTCCTTGCATGATAACGATAAACCGCTATCGTCAGAAGCTTGGCGTAAAAGGCAGCCAGACGTTCCTCGCCACGATATTTGTACGTGCCGAGCAAATCTTTTCCCCATTCATTATATCGGAGTAAACTGCGATTGCTTTGAAGCGTTTCTCCTGTTATTTTATGACAATCCTGGCACAACCCATCTGCTTCATGCTCCCGTCCGCATTGCTGACAAATCTCATCCCCGATGACCGGCATTCGCTCCAGACAAGCAGCGCACAAGGAAAGCCCAGCAACCAAGCGATACATGACAGGGTAGCGCGTTCTGCTGGATAGCTGTTGCGCCAATTTGCGAGCAGCTGACTCCTTGGCCTGCAATACGACTCGCCCCGCACAAGCTACGCACGAGTCGCCTCTCATGTCTGGACCGTCCTGGTTCGTAGCGTCTGGGCAAGCTGATTCATGTGCCTGATCTGTTTGACTGCCGCTCGCGTTGATGTAGCGCGATCTGCCTGCAGGAACAGCACAGTTCCCGTAGGATCATCGACAGACCTCCCTACCCGCCCTGCGATCTGGACCAAGGATGCCTCATCAAACACAGGAGCCTCTGCTCCTATCACAACAACATCGCTTCGCGGAATCGTCACTCCCCGCTCCAGGATCGTCGTTGTCACCATTAGCCGATATCGTTTTTCCCGGAAAGCCCGAACCTTCTCTTCACGCGAGGGATCTGCTGCATGTACCCCAGTCAGCCGGGATGCATCATCAGGAAAGAATTTCGTCAGGTAGGCAATCATCTTTTCCACATCATCAATGCGCGGCACAAACAGAAACAGTTGGCGTTCGGACTGTAGAACGGTCCGAACCAGCTCGAGCAGCGGAGCTATCGGGCGACTGGCTTTTAAACGCTTGTGTAGCCCTTGGACAGTAACAACTCGTGGAACAGGTAACGCCGATCCATGGTAACGTCCTGGCAACAAAACATGTGTGGGAGAACTCAACGCCGGAAGCGAGAAACGAGCACCGATCCTGATCTTGCTCTTTCGATGGGCTACCAGGCTTTTCTGGAGATAGCGCGGAGGGGTCGCGCTCAAATAGAGCAGCTTGCCCTCCGGCTGCACCGCTCTTGATACTGCCCTGTAGAGCACCGGATTGTTGTGGTACGGAAACGCGTCCGCTTCATCCAGAACGACAAGAGGAAACCTCTGATAATACCGCATGACCTGATGGGTGGTAGCTATTGTAATATCTGCCTCCTCCCACTTCTCTGGACTGGAGCCGTGAACGGCAATGACACGGGCATGAGGAAAGACACGCTGCAGGCGAGGAGCCAGCTCCAGCACCACATCTTTGCGCGGTGTCGCGATCAGTACTCGTCCACCGGCTGACAGTGTCTCCGATATGGAGGGAAACAACAGCTCTGTCTTGCCCGCACCACACACAGCCCAGATCAGAAACTGTGTCATGCCTGGACGCTGATTCGCAACGTATCTACGTGCCTGTTCTGCCGCCACTGCCTGATCGACGGAATAACTCCCTGTCCAGCGTAATTGGG
>JARDZO010000274.1 GCA_029240815.1 Brevibacillus sp. | reverse complement strand
TCAATCTCGTAGACTTTGATGCGAAGTTTGGTCATCGTCGTGACCCACAAGGATACGGGGAGGCGCTAATGGAATTCGATGCTCGCATTCCCGAGCTGTTGTCGGCTTTACAGGAAGGCGATTTACTCGTGATCACTGCTGACCACGGAAACGACCCTGTACACCACGGTACCGATCATACACGTGAATACGTTCCTTTGTTGGCTTACCACAAAAAAATCACGGTGGGAACAGATCTGGGCGTTCGCGAAACGTTTGCCGATCTGGGAGCGACGATTGCAGACAACTTTGAAGTAAAAGCTCCGGCAATAGGAAAAAGCTTCCTAAGTCGTTTATAAAGATAAAGCATTTATAAACATTTATATAGAAGAAACAGATTAAAAGGAGTGTTAGAAATGGCAAATATCCACGAAGCAGTATCCTATATTCAACCAAAGTTGGCAGAAAAACCTACCATCGGTTTGGTGCTCGGATCCGGACTTGGAGTTCTCGCAGATGAAATCGAAAACCCGGTCATCATTCCCTACCATGAAATTCCGGGTTTTACGGTATCCACAGTAGTAGGGCACAAAGGGCAGTTGGTCATCGGAAAACTACAAGGGAAACAAGTTGTAGCGATGCAAGGACGCTTTCACTTCTATGAAGGACATGGCCTCGATGCGGTTGTTTTCCCCATTCGTGTCATGAAACTGCTCGGAGTGGAAACAATTATCGTGACCAACGCGGCAGGCGGTATCAACGAGAATTATGATCCAGGAAATCTGATGCTCATTTCCGACCACATCAACATGACTTTCCGCAATCCACTGATCGGTGCAAATGATGAAGCGATGGGTGCTCGTTTCCCTGACATGTCTGAAGCCTATTCTAAAGAACTGCGCCAGCTGGCAAAAGAAGTAGCAAGCGAACAAGGCTTTGAGCTGCGCGAAGGCATTTATGTCGGCTTGCTCGGACCTAGCTACGAGACACCTGCAGAAATTCGCATGCTGCGCATTTTGGGCGGAGACGCAGTAGGTATGTCCACCGTACCGGAAGTCATTGTTGCGCGTCATATGGGCGTGAAGGTGCTCGGTATTTCTTGCATCAGCAATATGGCAGCGGGTATCTTGGAGCAGCCTTTGTCTCACGATGAAGTCATGGAGACCACAGAGAAGGTAAAAACACAATTTTTGGCTCTGGTAAACGGAATCGTTGCCAAGCTGTAAGAGTTGACCCAAGGAGGGACTTGCTATGCGTATGGTCGACATCATCGCCAAGAAAAGAGATGGCGGAGAACTGACGACAGAAGAAATTCAATTCCTGGTAAATGGGTACACAGATGGCAGTATTCCGGATTATCAAATGTCAGCTTGGGCTATGGCCGTCTTTTTCCGTGGGATGACTCCACGGGAGACAGGGGACTTGACTTTGGCGATGGCAGGGTCAGGCGAGCAGCTGGACCTTACGTCTCTGCAAGGAATCAAGGTAGATAAGCACAGTACTGGTGGCGTAGGAGACAAGACGACTCTCGTAGTGGCGCCTCTGGTTGCTGCTGCAGGGATTCCTGTAGCGAAAATGTCTGGACGCGGTCTCGGTTACTCCGGAGGAACCATTGACAAGCTGGAGTCATTCGCAGGATTCGCAGTAGAGCGCACACGCGAGCAATTTTTGCAGCAGGTGCGTGAGATCGGTGTGTCCGTCATTGGGCAGTCAGGCAACTTGACGCCGGCAGATAAAAAACTGTACGCCTTGCGCGATGTGACAGCGACTGTAGAAGCAGTTCCACTGATCGCCAGCTCGATCATGTCCAAGAAGATCGCAGCGGGAGCAGACGCCATCCTGCTCGATGTGAAAGTGGGCAAGGGTGCTTTCATGAAAAGCCTGGAAGAAGCAGAGACACTCGCACGTGCGATGGTGGCTATCGGCAGTCAGGTAGGACGCAAGACAGTGGCGGTAATCAGTGACATGAACCAGCCGTTGGGCTTTGCTGTGGGCAATGCCCTGGAAGTGAAGGAAGCGATCGAGACATTGGCAGGAAAAGGTCCTCGTGACTTGACCGAGCTTGCATTGGCGATCGGATCGCGCATGCTTGTTTTGGGTGGACTTGTTACGAATGAGCAGGAAGGTCGAACGAAGCTGGAAGAAATCATGGCTACCGGCAAAGCAGTGGAGAAGCTGGCGGAAATGGTAGAGGCTCAAGGCGGGGACAAGCGAGACGTTTACGAAATGGATCGTCTCCCCAAAGCGACTATCATCCATGAGGTTGTGGCGTCAGAGAATGGTCATTTGACAGCGATTGATGCTGAAGCAGTCGGGCATGCCTCAGTCGTCTTAGGAGCAGGCAGATTGACCAAGGAAATGGCTATTGATCTGGCTGTCGGTCTTGTGTTGCACAAAAAACGAGGAGACCAGGTCCGCGCAGGCGAGGTGCTCATGACCATTCACGCCAACAAAGAGGAGCTCTTGCGGAGTGCCCTCCAGGAATTAGACGGCGCATTCGCTATTTCGACAGAGCCTCCGACAGAACAGCCGCTGATTTATCGAATTATTGATTAGCCTTGTACTTGATAGACAAAATAAAAAGAGGTATGCGCTCCGTTGCATGCATACCTCTTTTTATGTTTAAAAATACAGTTTTCCGAGAAAATATAGTTGATTAAATCTTCAATTTCATATTCAATATGTATTACTGATAGATGTTTAGTAAAGTAAAAAATATTTTATTGGTCGGATGCTCTTTATAATGTTTTATAATTCTACTTGTCAAATTTCGTTGACACCGCTATCATTTCCGATTACTTTTAATGTAATAAACAAAATGTTAAAGATTTTTTCGAATTTCGTAAAAAATGGATGGAGGTTCCCGAAAAATCGTATTTATGAAAAAGCTAGACCATGTTGACAAGCAGATCCTGCAAATCCTACAGGAAGACGGACGAACACCGTATACAGAAATCGCGCATCAACTTGGTGTTAGTGAAGGTACGATTCGTTCCCGCATCACTCGCCTGTTACAAGATGGAGTCTTTCAATTCGTCATCCATCCTGACCCTGAGAAATTAGGCTTACATGTACAGGCCATTATTGGTTTAACCACAAAGCTCGGTATGCAGAAAAATGTCGCAGAAGAATTGAGCAAAATTTCTGCCGTGCGATTTGTGGGCGCATTTAGCGGTAAGCACGACTTGATTCTCCAAGCGTGTTTCCATAGTAATGACGAACTGATCACCTTTGTCAACGAACGACTCTCTCAAATTGAAGGTATCGCCGCTGCTGACGTTTCTCTCGAACTGAAGCAGTACAAAGATTCCTTCTCTTTCGTTCAGGATGACGAGGTGACCTTGCAGTGAAAGGGGTTGATGCCTTCCAACCGTAGTCGCTTTGCTTCGCGTCATGTTCGTTTTTTTCGTCCTTTATTTTCTGAAAAAAGACAAAAAAGAAAAACGTACTGGGGGTACTTGCGTTGAAAAAGAATATTTTTGCATTAGTGAGCTCTGTAGCAGTATTAGGGACCGCTCTGGCTGGTTGCGGTGGAGGTCAACAAGCTTCTAATCAACCGGCAGCACAGCAGCCTGCGAACAATACTCAAACCCAAACGCCTGCTGCACCTGCTCCTGCAGAGAAAAAACCACAAGTGCTGAGAATGAATCTACACTCCGAGCCGCCAACTGGTGACCCAGGACTCGCTGAGGATACGACATCTGGTGCGATTATTCTGGCTACCTTCGACGGGTTGACACGGATTGGCGATGATGAAAAGCCACATGAAGCTGCTGCTGAGAGCTACACCGTTTCGGATGATAAGCTCACGTACACCTTCAAGATCCGTGATCATAAGTGGAGTAATGGAGATCCTGTTACAGCTAAAGATTTCGAATTTGCTTGGAAGCGCGCTCTCGATCCAAAAACGGCTTCCAACTACGCATACCAGCTGTACTACATTAAAAACGGCGAAAAAGCGAACAAAGGCGAAGCAAAGCTGGACGATGTCGGTGTGAAGGCACTCGACGACAAAACATTGGAAGTAAAATTGGAGAACCCAACTCCGTTCTTCCTGGAACTGCTTGCATTCCGTACTTATTTCCCAGTGAACCCTAAAGTGGTTCAGGCGAATGAGAAGTGGGCTGGCGATGCAAAAACCCACGTTGGTAACGGACCGTTCAAAATTGAAACATGGGAGCATAAAAGCAAGCTGGTTCTCGTGAAAAATGACAATTACTGGGACAAAGATAAGGTAAAACTCGACCGCATCGAATTTGCAATGGTTGAAGATGAAAATACTGAATTGTCCATGTTTGACAATGGTGAGCTCGATTGGGCTGGTTCGCCTACCAGCGATCTTCCTACAGATGCAATTCCAGCGCTGAAGGAACAAGGAAAGATGACAACCAAGCCGATCGCAGGTACTTACTGGTACAAGTTCAATACTGAGAAACCGCCATTTAACAACGTTAAGATACGTAAAGCGTTTGCGTACTCGATCGACCGTCAAGGCTTGATTGACAACATCCTGCAGAGAGGTCAACTTCCAGCTACAGGTGCTGTTCCTCCTTCCATGGTGTTGAATCCAAATGGATACTTCAAGGATAAAGACCTTGATACCGCGAAAAAGATGCTGGATGAAGGTATGAAGGAGCTAGGCATTACCAAATTGCCTGCTATCACTTTGTCGTACAATACTTCCGAAGGCCACAAAAAAATTGCCGAGGCGATTCAAGACCAATGGAAGAAGAATCTTGGCGTCGATGTAAAGCTAGAGAACAAAGAATGGAAAGTGTATCTCGAAGATTTGCACGAAGGTAACTTCCAAATCGGACGGATGGGCTGGCTCGGTGACTTCAATGACCCAATCAACTTCCTGGAGCTTTACAAAGACAAGATGGGTGGAAACAACGATACTCGTTGGGAAAATCCGAAATACAAAGAGCTCTTGAACCAATCTGCTCTGGAATCTGATCTGGATAAACGCAAAAAGATTCTGGCAGATGCGGAGCAAGTCTTGATGGATGACATGCCAATCATGCCAATCTACTTCTACACGCAATCGTGGGTTCAGAATCCAAGCGTCAAAGGCGTTCAAATCACAGGTTTGGGCGATGTAGACTGGAAAGGCGCATACATCGAGTAGTCTCATTTTCAACACATAAAAAAGTAGGAATCGGGCTTGGTAGCGAGAGGGTATATGACGGAACAAATACCCTCTCGTATGCCGACCCTTTCCATATAAATTAGATGGCAGATTAGCCAGTAGAGAAAAGAAAGATCACTATTGCAAGAGATCTTGATTATTGGGTTATTTACACAGCCGATTTTTGCACTGTGTCGGTAACGTCCGCAGTGTAAAGATGGGACGTGAAAGCATTCATTATCTGTCAAGGGGGTAAGTTAGTTGATCCGTTATCTTGGTAAGCGCATCATCTTCATGCTCATCTCACTCTTCTTGATCGTAACGGCCACCTTCTTCATCATGAAAGCAGTACCTGGTGGACCATTTACGTCTGAGAAAAATGTTCCGGATGAGATCAAAGCGGCTCTGGAGGCCAAATACAAACTCAACTTGCCGTTGCACGAGCAGTATTTTAATTATGTAAAAGGTGTCGCTACTTGGGATCTGGGTCCGTCTTTCACGGAAAAATCTTCGACGGTCAATGAAATGATCAATCGCGGTTTCCCTGTATCCGCTCACTTGGGAGCACAAGCGTTATTGCTGGCTGTATTCGGTGGTATCATTCTCGGTGTCATTGCAGCAATCAAGCATAACAAATGGCAAGACTATTCTGCCATGGTAATCGCCGTATTAGGGCTATCTGTTCCAGGATTTATCCTGGCATCATTTTACCAGTATTTCTTTTCCATTAAATGGGGCTTATTGCCTATCGCGAAGTGGGAAGGATTCGAGTACACGATTCTCCCATCTTTGGCACTTGCTGCTTCTCCGATGGCATTTATCGCGCGGCTGACTCGTTCCAACATGATTGAGGTGCTGGGACAAGATTATATCAAAACGGCGAAAGCAAAAGGATTGCACACCTTCACGATCACGGTGAAGCATGCGATCCGCAATGCTCTCTTGCCTGTCATCACTTACCTGGGTCCACTGATTGCCAACATTTTGACGGGTGCATTTGTAATTGAGCGTATATTCGGTGTTCCTGGTCTGGGACGTGAGTTCGTTCTCTCCATTACAAACCGCGATTACACCGTTATCATGGGTACGACCGTATTCTACTCCATCATCCTGGTTGTAATGATCTTGATTGTTGACGTAGCTTATACATTGGTAGACCCGCGGATCAAGCTGGCAGACGCAGGAAGGGAGTAATGATAAGATGCAACAATTGACGAAAGAGCATTTTGAGCCAATTTCTGTTGACCTTCGCCAATCAGAATCAATCAAGCGCCCGAGCCTGTCGTTCTGGGCTGACGTGTGGCGCCGATTGAAAATGAATAAAGTAGCAATGGCATCCATGATCTTTATCGTAGTACTGATCGTTGCTGCGATCGTAATTCCATTCGTTACACACAATGACTATTTTACGACGGATTTGGCAGGAAAGAACAAAAAGCCATCCGTTGAACACTGGTTTGGTACGGACGATTTAGGCCGCGATGTATTCGTGCGGATTTGGTATGGCGCCCGCATCTCTTTGGAAGTGGGTCTTGCCGCTGCGTTTATCGACTTGATCGTAGGCGTCATCTGGGGTGGTCTCGCAGGTTTCTACGGTGGTAGAGTAGATGAAATCATGATGCGTATCGCCGATATCTTGTTTGCAATTCCATATCTTCTCGTTGTTATTTTGCTCATGGTTGTGTTAGAACCAGGAGTAGGGACAATCATTATCGCCTTAACGATAACGGGATGGATAGGAATGGCCCGGATTGTTCGGGGGCAGATGCTGCAGCTAAAATCACAAGAATTTGTATTGGCGGCTCGTTCCTTGGGTGCTGACGCAAACCGCTTGATCTTCAAACACTTGATTCCTAACGCTTTGGGTCCCATTATCGTAACCCTGAGCTTGACCGTACCATCTGCCATTTTCGCAGAGTCCTTCCTTTCCTTTATCGGTTTGGGGGTAGCAGCACCAGTTGCATCCTGGGGGACGATGTCGTCCGAGGGTCTGCCGGCCATGAAGTACTACCCGTGGCGATTGATGTTCCCGGCATTGTTTATCTCCGTGACCATCTTGGCATTTAACTTGTTCGGTGACGGTCTGCGCGACGCAGTAGACCCACGCCTGCGGAAATAGGAGGGATCATCGTTATGGAACGCATTCTTGATGTAAAAGACCTGCATGTCTCCTTCCATACGTATGCAGGGGAAGTAAAGGCAGT
>JARDZO010000273.1 GCA_029240815.1 Brevibacillus sp. | reverse complement strand
GAAGGGAACATCAGCTTTCGATCCTTCCATGCGTGATAAGACCCGCTCGCTGGCAGCCTATCTGCATGGGAAGCCTCAGCATGCGAATGGGGACGATCGGGCAGTCGAATTTTGATCCCGATCAAAAGTGTCGTCAACGCGATGGGGATCAAGGCCAGAAAAAGATATGTCTGCGGGACCTTTTCTACAAAACACAAAGCCAAATACGGCCCATACGTGTAAGGCAGCATGGAAGACAGAGAGAACAGCGACAGCCCCTGGCCCCTTGCTTTCTCTGACAGCGCTTCGATAATCATCAGGTGCAGGATCATGGAAAAGAAGGAAAGAATGATACCTTGAAGAACGCGAAGCACCGCAAACACCCAAAGCTCTTGAACCGCATAACAAGATACAGCAAGCACATTCAGAAGCAGAGCGGCTGCAAAAATTCGATTGACACCGAACTTGTCGACGATTTTGCCGGCAACTGGGCGCAGAAACATGGAAGTGAACATATACCCGCCCATGATGAAACCGATTTGTGAAGGTGCTGCTCCCATCGCATGGGAGCTAATTGGCACAAGAATGAGAAGAATATGGCTGGTCGTATAAAACAATATGGCGACCATATAAATTTGAAACGCTTTCCATCCGAACGGACCGCTTTCCGTAACTGTCTGCTGCTGCAGTAAAGTATTCATGATTACGCAAACTCCTCGATGCGATGATTCACATTCAAAGTAGGGCGTGCCTTCATCAACTGCTTCGTGTACGAATGAGAAGGATGATCGAAGAGATCAAAAACATCCGCTTTCTCCACAAATTCACCACGCTGCATAACGGCGACCTCATCTGCCATTTCCGCGATGACACCCAAATCGTGTGAGATCAGTAGAATGGCCGTCCCATAGTCTGTACGAATGCGGTCGAGAAGGCGCAGCACCTGCAGCTGGTTTGCCGTATCGAGCGCTGTAGTTGGCTCATCCGCAATAAGCAGCGCTGGCCGCAAACAAATCGCGAGCGCAATCATCGCCCGCTGCAGCATGCCTCCACTCAGTTCAAAGGGATACCTCCGCATGAGCATGAGGGGGTCAGGCAAATTTACGTCCTCTAATGCGCTTGCAGCCAATTCAAGCGCTTGTTTTTTTCCGAAAGCCGTATGAGCGCAGATCGTCTCCGTAAATTGATTGCCGATGGAAAAGACCGGGGAAAAGGCATTCATCGGATTTTGCATGATGAACCCAACCTCCTTTCCTCGAATTCGCCGCATTTCCTCAGCTGGAAGTCCGTTCAGCTCGCGTCCGTTCAATCGGATACTACCTTCCACGCATGTCGTTTTCTGATCATGCAGCTGAAGAATCGAGTGACAGGTCATCGTTTTGCCACTCCCGCTTTCGCCCACAAGTCCTAGCACGCGGCCCGGAGTTAGCTCAAAATCGATGCCGTGAACGATTCCTTGCATGCCTCGCGGAGTGTCTACCTTAACCTTCAAGCCGGTTACCTGTACGATTTCGTTTGGTTTATGTTTCAAGCAGCCTCATCCCTTTTCAAAGCGTCGTTTGACACCAAAACGATCCGATAGGGCCTCCCCCAACATATTAAATGAAATGACGACAAGCAGAATCATCATCCCGGGATAGAGCATTAATTCCGGATTGCTTCGAATATACTTTTTCCCTTCATGGATCATAGCCCCCCACTCCGGAGTGGGCGGTTGAATGCCAAGACCGAGGAAGGAAAGGGCCGAGATATCCATGATCGCCCATCCCATTTCCAAAGTTCCCATGACAGCTATCGGGGGAAGGACATTGGGAAGCATATGCCGCACAATAATTTTCCACTCTGAGGACCCGCTGATCTTGGCCGCGGTAATAAAATGACGCTCCTTCAAGCTGATGATCATCCCGCGAAACATCCGGGCATAATATACCCACTGCACGAGCATCATCGCGAGGACAACCTGCATTAAGCCAGGACCGAATATTCCCACCAGTCCAAGAATAAGCACGAGATTCGGAAATGCCATCACTCCATCGCACAATCGCATTAAAACATAATCGATTACACCGCCTTTGTACCCGGCGATGGAACCGATAACCAGACCGATACCCAAAGAAGCAATAAAGATCAAAGAGGCAAAGCCTAATGAATAGCGAGCTCCAAATAACAGACGGGAAAGGTTGCAGCGGCCCAAATGGTCGGTACCCATTGGATAGTCAAGCGAAGCAGGCAGCAGCTTGTTCGCCAGATTAACCTGGATCGGATCATGCGGAGCGAGCCACGGAGCGAAAACAGTGATGAGAAGGAGGAAAAGCAGCACACTTAAGCATACCGGTATGGTTTTAGGGCTTTTCAAGGCGGCTCGAGTCAACGCAATCAATGTTCGGCTCTTCCTTTCCGCGAAATTCGGGGATCCAGCATCATTTGCAGCAAATCCACCACGAGGTTGCATAGAATGAAAAGACAGGCAGCCAGAAATACATAGCACTGGATAACCGGCAAATCTCGGTTAAAGATCGATTCGACAAAATATCGACCGAACCCCGGCCATGAGAACACCTCTTCCACAATGATCGTCCCTGCCAGAAGCTTCCCCATATTCATGCCCAGACCCGTGATCATTGGCGAAATCGCAATGCGGAGTACATGTTTGCTCATAATGAGGCGCTCCCGCAAGCCTCTGGTTCTCGCATACAGCACATAGGGCTCATGTAACTGCTCCAGTACATTGCTGCGCAGCAATCGCGAATATATCGCAATAAGTCCCAAAGCCAGCGTCATGGACGGCAAGATCAAGTGCGCCCATGTCCCTTTCCCCTGTACCGGCAATAAATCAAGCTTCAGTGACAAGAAGAAAATCAGCAGGTAACCCAGCCAAAACTGCGGAATCGACGCGCCAATAAAGGCGATCACTCTGTTCAGATGGTCGATAAAGCTGTTCTTATATAAAGCAGATAAAAAACCGAGCGGCACACTAATGAGAACGGCGAAAAGAATACTGGTGAAAGCGAGCTGGAGCGTGGCCGGCATTCGCAGCACGACTTCCTGCCAAACGGGTTCCTTCGAAATATAAGATGTGCCGAAGTCAAGCCGGCACATCTTCAGAATGGACTGAGCATATTGAACGAGCAGCGGTTGGTCCAAGCCAAATTCATGCCGGACCTGCGCCAGCACCTCTTCGGTTGGATGAATATGAGAGACTGTTAAGTAAACTTCCGCCGGGTCAACCGGCGAAAGATGGATCATGGTAAAGGATATCAAGGTGGCAAAGAGAAAAATAGGGATGATGGCGAGAACGCGTTTTACGATATAACTGGCCATGTCATGCCTCCCCTATCTTTACTTGCCGATATCCATTCCGTTAAACGGATGGTCCTCGCGATTGGCAGGGAATGCAAACCCGGTCATCCCTTTTTGATAAACCGCCGTTTTCTTAATGAAGGAGAGCGGCACCAATGCCGATTGCTCCTGCAAATGCTGCAGAATCGCACGGTAAAGCTCTTTGCGTTTATTCTCATCCGTTGAATGGAGTGCTTCGTCTATTTGCCGGTCAAGCTCTTGCTTACCGGAGATGTTCGAGAGCGCATCCGAGAAGCCGAAGCTCTTCTCCTTCACAATATGGATGAACGAGTGCGGATCGTAAGGAGACCCGTAGTTGCTCGAAAAGTTACAATCAAATTCATTGCCCCGGAACCGTTTGATTTGCTCGGTCAGTTCAAGGCCTGTAATTTTTAAATTCACCCCGATTGCCGCCCATTCGGCTTGCAACGTTTCGGCCATCGGTTTTTGAATTTGGTCCGCCTTTTCGTAAATTAACTCCAGCTCCAGCGGCTTGCCGTCTTTCTCACGGACCGTCTTGCCGGCTGGCAGCTTCCAGCCCGCCTCATCCAGATACGCCTTCGCTTTTTCCATATCGTACTCCATGGGCGCAGCATCAATGTTCGTGTAAGGGAAATTTTTGGACAAGATGTTGTCCGCCTTTTCCTCCAAGCCTGCGGTAATACCGTCGACCATCGCTTTTTTATTAAAACCGTACTGCAGGGCTTGGCGTACCTTAATGTCCGACAAAGCCTCTCTTGTCGTGTTCATGACCATCAGTCTCGTGGCGACAGGCTCAGACAGGCTGGTTTCATATTTCCCGCTGTCTTTCAATTGCTTGAACGCATCCATGCTGATAACGCCTTCACCGAAGATCAAGTCCAGTTCGCCTTTTTCAAAAGCAAGAACCCGAGTCTCTCCATCCGGAATGATTTTGATGACGACTTTATCTAGCTTCGGTTTCTGACCCCAGTAATTTGGATTACGGGTAAATTCGGCAAATTCATCCTTCTTGTAATTCGTCAGCATCCAGGGCCCCGTACCGATCGCCTGCTTCACGCCTTTGGACGTGTCGCCGTCATCAGGAAAACCTGCATCTCCGAGAAAGCGTACCGGGCGTACGACAGACAAATCCTGCAAAGCTGGAGAATACGGCTGCTTCAGCTTCATCTTAAACGTATATTCATCGACTACCTCTGTCTTATCAAGCGCATTAAGGACACCAAGCCAGCTATGATTTTGGGCATTGATCATAATAGCATCAAAGTTTTTCTTTACATTGGCTGCGTTAAATGCCGTTCCGTCCGAATATTTGACGTTACTGCGAAGCTTGAAGGTATATTCTTTGCCATCTGGCGATATTGTCCACGATTCCGCCAAATGCGGCTCAAGCTCCCCGCCCTCTGTGTACATGACGAGGGGTTCGTAAATCATCGATTGTGCAATCAATTGAGAAGGATTGTAAACGTGTGGATTCATGGGCCCGATATATCTCGGCCATGAAAACGTGATGGTTTTCTCCTTCTGGGTTGCTTCTGTTCCGGCAATCGGCTCTGGATTTTGTTTGGAGCAACCTAAAAGTGCTGTAAGGATAAGAATGAGAACCACTAGAAGCTTCGACTTCGATCCAAGCATGGTAAAAACAAACTCCTCTCCGATTCCAATTTTTTGAATAAGGAATGATCATTATCATTAAAACAGCCATTGGCGTTCATATTAGTTTGTGTCCCGCCTATCTATAATGATAATGATTTTCATTTTCTTTAGGATTATATTTGATGTCGATAATCATTGTCAATTAAAATATGCAAATGAAGGAATTTGAAGGATAGTAAAACCATCAGGAGTTTAGCATTTCTGTACAACAAAAAAACAGTCATCACAGAGGACATCCTGCGACAACTGTTTGGCATATTCAAGTTTTATGTATCTGAGAAATCCAAAATTTTGGATATGTATGGTGGAAGCGGGGCGATTCGAACCCCCGCCCGTAAACCAGCTTGTTTTTCTTTTCTTACTCGAACGTAAGCGTGTGGTCAATCCAATTTATAAATTGCTGCAAATAACGCTGAAGATATCTTTTCGTTTTTTCGTCCGTAAGCACCTGCTGTTCGGAATCAATTTTTTCATGTACTTGCGAAATTAACAGTTTTTGAAACGGAAGAACATGTACTTGCATCGCTTCGAGTATTTGTCTGGTTTGCATTTGAGCAAAAGCAGTTCCCAATCCCCCAGGGGTTGCTCCGATTAAGCCAACTGGCTTTTTGTTAAGAGCCGAGTTTTTCGCTGGTCTTGAAGCCCAATCCAATGCGTTCTTTAAAACTCCCGGTATTCCGGAATTGTACTCTGGGCTTACGATCATAATACCGTCGACATCTCGAATAGCCGTTTTAAAAGATGTTACTGTTTCTGGATCGCCTCCGACTTCGAGATCTTCATTAAATAAAGGAAGATCGTTAATCTCAATCCAACGAAATTCAACCGAATCATCCATCTCTGTCAATGCTTGAGCAATGATGCGATTATAAGAATTTTTTCGTAAACTGCCACAAATGATGCCAATGGTTTTGGTCATGCAGCTGCCTCCTTGTTCTCCATGTTTTCCCATAATACCATCCCCTGACAGGTAGAAGGGAGAGTATTTTTTAGCAATTCGCATCAGGTCTATCACGAGAAGAAATGGTAAACTTAGGTCATTATTGCCTTGAAAGAAAGGATGATAGCATGTCGATCCGTATTTATTCCATTGATCAACAAGTATCCGGCCAATTTGACGAAGGCAGACTTGTAGAGCAAAAGCCTATCGGATTTCCGGGTGAAGGATCCGCAGTAGAACGAGTCGGAACCCTATTTTATTGGGCGTGGTTTACAGTAAAGGAAGATGCCTTTCTCCCTCCGCATCCTCATCGTGGTTTTGAAATCATTTCTTATCTCTTAAAAGGTCACATCCATCATCAGGATACCCTTGGGAATGAACGCTCTCTCAAAACAGGTAGTTTACAGGTCATGCAAACAGGCAGCGGGGTTCAACACTCCGAAAAATATGAACAAGGTACCTCCGGATTTCAAATTTGGTTTGAGCCCTTTATGGGTGAGGCTAGTTACGCTACCCCAACCTATTCCGATTATCAGGAACAGGACTTTCCCGTTGAAACAAAAGATGGCTGCACCATCAAATCGATAGTGGGTGGCAGTTCTCCCGTTCAATTGGTAGCGGACGCAAAAATGTGGGATGTTACGGTATCTGCCGGACAATCCTTCGAAATGATGGTACCCGACGGATATGCCATCGCTGGGCTCGTGATCGAGGGTCAATCCATTTGGCAAATTCATAACGAAACAAGATCGGTGGAGCCACAAGAGTTCGTGGTATGCGAGGGAGATGCACTTGGTTTATTAAGAGTTGGAGCCAGTGTCCGTGGAGATTCTCGTCTAATGCTCATTCAAGTCCCTAGCGTACTCCCCTATCCTTCCTATAAAGAGGTAAAGATTCGGTTAAAAGTGAATAAAGAGAAGTAGATCATCTACCGACCACCACCACTAATACATAAAAAAGCACCCATAAAGGGTGCACGTCTTATGTATTGGTGGTGGTGGGGGTGTCGAAGCTCCGTCCGGTACTCAAGTTTTGTCTTCTCATCCACATCGTTGCAACCCACTTTTCCCCTTTGATCACTTGTGTCCCTGCATGCAAAGTGAACTCGTTTAATTCATGATTTCTGTAAAAATATTCAAAGTACACAGCCATGCCTTTGGTAGGAAAAACGGAAAAATGAAGCATAGGGAACACCGTTTCTCCGCCTTCCTCCACATCATTTAAATACATCACGAGCGTACTAATTCGATTATTGGTACTAGCTCGACTCGTTTCTGCAAAGAAATCATAATGAGGTTTATATTCTTGGCCAGGGGTATATCGCAGAACTTGCAAGCCATCACCATGCTCAATAGGAATATTCATTATTTGAGAGATTCGCTTCTCGATTCTTGTAATCGTCTCAGTCTGCTCGCCGAACACCCCGCTGCTCGTTCTAATTGAATTGACCGC
>JARDZO010000272.1 GCA_029240815.1 Brevibacillus sp. | reverse complement strand
GGAATTCATAATCATAGAAACTTCAGATGGAGGTGTTCTGTTGGTGGGCACCACAACAACAGAAACAGTACATTCGCGAACGCTGCGCTTGACGGAGCCCCGCGTGATTTTGGAGCAGGATATCAATCGAAGCGTTCCCGAGGGATATGTCGTAGTTGAACCGACACTCGCCAGCATTTGTCATGCCGACCTTCGCTATTTTGGAGGGACCAGGAAGCCGGAAGTACTGGCTAAGAAACTGCCTATGGCACTCTTGCACGAAGGGATCGGAACGATTGTGGGAGGAGCGTCTGCGAAGCTTCCTCATAGTCAGAAGGTTGTGATTGTTCCCTATATGGCGGGTTTTCTGCTGCAAGATTTGGAGCCTGCGCTCTGCTGTCCGGCATGCAGGGGGGAAATCGCGGACAACTACTGCTCCCACAGCCGGTTTCTGGGAAGCGGTACGGATGGAATCGCCCAGAGCAGGCTGGTCATTCCAGAGCAATGCGCGATCCCGGTCCCGGAATCCATCCCCGATGAAATCGCAGTGTTGACTGAATTGTGCAGCGTTTCGTACCGAGCTTTGAGACCGGTAAACGATTTGCTCGGCCGGGCGAAGATTGCCGTCTTTGGCGACGGACCTGTCGGGTATTTGACGGCAGCCATGCTCCACCATGCCTTCGGGATAGGAACGGATCGGTTGACCGTATTCGGAGCGATCCGGGAGAAGCTGGATCAATTCACGTTTGCCCGTACGGAAATGGTGCAGCATTACGATTTTCAAGCAGGCGACAAAGTGGATATCGTCGTGGAATGCACGGGAGGAAAATTCAGCGAGAGTGCGATCAATCAAGGGATTGACCTGTTGAATGCAGGGGGGCATCTCATCGCGATGGGTGTCAGCGAGGACATGGTTCCGATCAATACGCGTGACGTGTTGGAGAAGGGACTTACTATCTACGGTAGCAGCCGCAGTTCGATTCCGGATTTTGAGGAAGTATTGCGGGTCATGGAACAAAAGGATTGTCAGGACACCTTGAGGCGCTTAATCCCTGAGTCCTACACAGTGGTGGCCAAGGCAGAAGATTTTGTTGGCGCAATGGAATCTGCCTTGGCACACAGAGACTGGAAAAAGATGTACCTCGACTTTCACTGGTGACGCAGAGTGATTACCTGTGGTGCAGCGTTCACCTGTGACGCAGCGTTCACTCGTGACGCAGCGCAAGCCTTACCAAGGATTATAGCACAGAGCAGATTTGGCGAGTAAAAATCGGGACAGAGGAGGAGTAGGGGATGTTGCAAAAAAGCTCCTCCTGTCCGTGTTGAAGAGAAGTAAAAATGTAAGCGTCATCATTCAAGTTTACGATTTCTTAAAATGGGCTTCATATTTTCAGTAAAAAGCCCATTTATAATAAAAACGAACACAAATGAGCATTATCGAGCAAAACTGCTTCTCCATTGGACAAGAGAATACGGGGAGTGCAGGACGGGGAGGAGTACGATTGGCAGCTATCGAGTTTGTGAATGTTACGCAAGCGTTTGAGAAAAATGTCATCATCAAAGATTTGAACCTGAAGATTGAGGATGGGAAGTTTACCGTGTTGGTCGGGCCTTCGGGATGCGGGAAAACGACATTGCTGCGGATGATTGCAGGACTGGATCGTCAGACCGCTGGCTCGGTGCTTATCGGCGGAGAGGATGTCACAGATATTGCTCCAGGTCAGAGAGGGGTAGCCATGGTGTTTCAAAACTATGCGCTGTACCCTACGATGACCGTACGTGAAAACATTGAATTCGGCTTGAAGAACAACAAGGTGGGAAAAGAGGAACGAAACCGTTTGGTAGAAAGCATCAGCGAGACAGTCGGATTGAGCCCGTACCTGAATCGCAGGCCGTCTATGCTCTCAGGAGGACAGAGACAGAGGGTAGCTCTCGCCCGGGCGATGGTGAAAAAGCCGTCCGTCTTTCTCATGGATGAGCCCTTATCCAATCTGGATGCCAAGCTTCGCGCACAAATGCGCATCGAACTAATCGAGCTACATAAAAAGCTGGGTACCACCTTTGTCTATGTGACGCATGATCAGGTGGAAGCAATGTCGATGGCAGACACCATTGTCTTGATGAATCAGGGACACATTCAACAGGAGGCTGCCCCTGAAGTCATCTACCGCCAGCCGAACAACTTGTTTGCGGCGCAGTTTATCGGGGTTCCTCCGATGAACGTAGCAGACTTGGGTGTAGACGAGGCAAAGTTCGGCTTCCGACCAGAGAGTGCCATTTTGGCGTCTGAACGCCAGGATTCCCATTTTTCCGTTCGCGGTCTGATCGTGACGAGGGAGATGCTAGGTTCCGAGACGATCTATCAGGTAAAGACGAAGCAACACTCATTTATGATCAAATGCACTGAAGACCGCTTCACCGTCGATCAAGAGGTCTATCTCAGCGTCGATGCTTCCAAGCTATTTTTCTTTGGGCAAGACGAGCATCGCATCGCGCAGGATGACGTTCGCCATGGCGAATATATGAGGGCACTGCGAGGAAAGCAGCATGAATAAGACAAGAGTCTGGCAAAAGGTCCGCCCGTATGCCTTGGTCCTGCCGGCAATGATCGGCATCCTCCTTTTTGTCGTATACCCCATCCTTTATTTAATCAAGCTGAGCATGTACAAGTACAATTTGTTGAACAAGGACAAAAGCAAGTTCATTGGGGCCGATAACTACACGGAAATATTCTCCCGCGGCGATTTCTACAACGCTTTGACCACTACCGTTTTGTACACGGTCGGAGTGGTCGTGGCAACGATGGTGCTGTCACTCGTCATCGCCTTATGGTTGAACCAAAATACCCGTTTCAATGCGATTGTGCAAGCCGGTATTTTTACTCCGCATATCATTTCGATCGTGTCGATTGCGCTGGTGTGGATGTGGCTGATGGAACCGAATTACGGGCTGCTCAATTTTGCGCTGAAGGCGGTTGGACTTCCAGCTCTACCGTGGCTGCAGAGCTCCAGTACCTCGCTGTTATCCGTCATCATCGTCTCGGTATGGCAAAACGTTGGTTACTACTCGTTACTCATCGTAGCCGCCTTAAAAAACATCCCGCAGACGATCTATGAGGCTGCTGCCCTTGATAATGCCAGTAAATTCAAAGTGTTTTACAAGATTACGCTGCCGATGATTTCACCTCAGCTTTTTTTCATCCTGGTGATCATGACCATCGGCTCGTTTAAAGTGTTCGATACCGTCAAGATTATGACGGGCGGGGGACCGAATGGTTCGACGACCACGCTCGTTTACTACATCTATGAATTCAGAACGAACAGCATCGGTTATGCGTCCGCCACTGGAGTGGTTTTGATGGCGATTATTACGGTGCTGACCTTCATCTACTTCCGTTTGCTCTCCAAAAAGGTTCATTACCAATAAGCGCCCACGATACGACTTCGAAAAGGAGGTGCCGAGCCGGTGCTGTCGCTACGAGAAAAACTAGCTGGGAAGAAGCAAACGGGAGCCGGTCCTGAACCGGGAGCCGGTCCTGAACCGGGAGCCGGTCCTGAACCGGGAGCCGGTCCTGAACCGGGAGCCGGTCCTGTCCAAAAGACATGGAGCATGTTCTGGAAAGCAGTCGTTCTCATGGGGTTTATCTTCCCGTTTTTATGGATGATTTCTACCTCGCTCCAGACATTTGAGGAGACCATGACGTTTCCGCCTACCTGGATCCCTGCTTCTCCGCAATGGAGCAACTTTGTGGAAGCCATGAGCGCAGGTCCCTTCCTGACCTATTTTAAAAACTCCGTGATCGTCACGACCTCTATTATCGTGCTGCAGCTTGCGGTCATGATCCCAGCTGCCTACGCATTCGCGCAGTACAAGTTTTTCGGAAATAAAATGTTGTTTGGAATGGTCTTGCTTGCCTTCATGATTCCTGGACAGGTCACTTTTATCCCTGTTTATCTGATGTTGGCGGATGCGGGCATGATCAAATCGCTGTGGCCGCAGATCCTTCCCTTTATGTCCAATGCATTCGGCATCTTCCTCCTCAGGCAGTACTTCATGCAAATTCCTCAGGAGATTATCGAGTCAGCCAGATTGGATAATGCGAGCGAATTCAAGATTATTTGGAAGATCATGATTCCGATGTCCATGCCTGCGATCTCCACTGTGGCATTGTTCAGCTTCGTCAGCCACTGGAACGACTATTTCTGGCCGCTAGTCATGACAGACTCAGAGGCTGTCCGTCCGCTCACGATGGGAATTGCCATGCTGCGCGAGACGGAGGGTATCAGCAATTGGCACATTATCATGGCGGGCAACGTCGTTCTGGTCGTCCCGATCCTGATTGTGTACCTGTTTGCTTCCAGACAAATCGTCAAGGCATTCGTTTATTCCGGCATCAAATAAAAGATGAATGGAGGAAGTTCAATGAACAAAAAGTTATCAGCTATCGTACTGGCGGCGACCACTGTAGTTTCCGGGGTACTCGCAGGATGTTCAGGTGGAGAGCCACAAGCCTCCTCGCCAGCTCCTTCCAACCAGCCACCTGCAGCATCGAGCCCGGCAGGCAAGACCACAGTACAGTTCTGGCATTCCTTGGGTGGCAAAAACGGCGAATACATTAGTGCCATGATCAAGCGTTTCAATGATACGCATGAAAATATCGAAGTAGTCGGGACGTTCCAAGGCAGCTACGACGAGACAGTCACCAAGCTGCAGCAGTCGATCGCAGCGAAGACAGCACCTGACATCACTATGCTGGAGCGCGCGTACGTTCAGATGTTTGCCGAAGCAGAGGTCTTGGAAGACTTGACTCCCTTCATGGCAAAGTCCAATACGAGCAAGGATGATTTTCCCGAAGGGCTGATGGGACATTCCGTATTTCATGACAAGCTGGTGTCGCTGCCACTGAACCGCTCTACTCCGATCATGCACATCAACAAGACGATGCTGGATGAAAAAGGTCTGGCAATCCCAACGACGTGGGATGAATTGAAGAAAGCATCCGAAGCACTCGTCGTAAAAGAAAACGGGGAAGTCAAACGTTACGGGCTCAGCATGCCGTACGACACGTGGTATCCCATTGCTTTGATCAGCCAGGCTGGCGGGAAGTTTTTCAATGACGAAGCAACTTCGATCGGCTTTGAAAAGGGAGAAGGGGTAAAAGCGTTTCAATACTTGAAAGACTTGCAGAGCACAGGCGCCTTGTACTACCCGCCTGCACAGGACTCTGGCAACATCGTCAACCAGATGTTTACCAGTGAAAAGATCGGCATCATGTTCCAGTCAACAGGTGTGATGGGAACTGTGAAAAGCAACGCCAAATTTGATTACGTGACTGCTTTCCTGCCAAAGGATGTTGCCTTTGCTACGCCTACAGGCGGAGCCAACATCGTGATGCTGACGGATTCTAGCAAAAAGGACGCGGCCTGGGAGTTTATCAATTGGGTGAATACCGATCCAAATGGCGGTCAGCAGTTTATTCTGGATTCCGGTTACTTGCCGTTTACCAAAAAGATGGTGGATTCCGAGCGAATCAAAGAACTGTGGGCAAAGGATCCGAATCGCAAGGTCGCTTATGACCAGCTGCAATACGCTGTGGATACGAACAAGGACGTAGCTTGGCCGCAGATCATGCAAGAGTTCTTCAAGGCGATCCAGGCGATCATGTACGACAATCAAAAAATCGAACCCACACTCGATACGTTCAAGAAAGAAGCGGATCGTCTACTCAGCGAGTAATGGAGGAGGAGCATCAACATGATCGAAAAGCTGCAGAATCAGCAAGCGATTGTCGTATCTGCACACAGAGGCTGGAAGTCCACATATCCCGAGAATACACTGCTCGCATTTCAACGGGCTATGGAGCTGGGGGCAGACATGCTGGAGTTCGATCTGCGTTTCTCCAAAGACCGGGTCATCATGGTCATTCACGATGAAACCGTGGACCGGACGACCAATGGATCAGGCAAAGTGAGCGACTATACGCTGGAAGAGTTGAAACAACTCGATGCCGGCGGGTGGTTCGGAAAGGTGTACGAGGGACTCAAGATCCCTACACTGGAAGAGCTGTGCGAGCTGTTGGCCGCTTATCCGCATGTCCTGTTGAATGTGGAAATCAAGCCGAGCCCAGATGCCAAGGAGGTCGCGGATGCCGCGGTCTCCATCCTGCGGGAGCACGGAATTCTAGCCAACTGCGTGTTTACCAGCTTTGATGCAGAAGTGATTACTCATCTACACGATACGTACCAATGTAAAACACAAGGCTTTCCAGCAGAGCTGATGTCCAACTATGTATCCGGATCTGGCGGGACTATGTCCAAAATGTGGGCGGTCGGCATCAGCATGAAGCTGTTGACACCAGGCCTTGTACAGGAATATAGGGAGCAGGGAATCCTCCCCTGGTGCTATTCCCCAGATGACGAGCAGCAAGTCTACTATGCACTGGGATGCGGATCTTTGCTGATGACAGTGAACAATCCTGTACCTGCCATGCAAATACGGGAGCGAATGAATCAATAGAGAGACATCGTCTTCTCATACCAGCAAAATGCTTGAGGAGAGGAAAAGCCCATGGAGAAACGGTATGTCATAGGGATTGATTTTGGTACGGAGTCAGGCAGAGTCGTGATCGCGGATACGGAGCTAGGGGGCGAGCTCGCGATTCATTCGACGCCGTACCGACATGGGACGATCGTGGAGAGGCTGCCAGGATCGGGAAGAACACTCGGTCAGGACTGGGCGCTGCAGCACCCGGGAGATTATCTGGAAGTATTGAGAAGCTCCGTTCCGGCGGTACTTCGCATGTCCGGTGTGAGTCCATCGCAAGTCATCGGGATCGGTGTGGATTTTACTTCGTGCACGATTTTGCCCGTGGATGCCGAGGGCCAGCCTTTGTGCGTACAGACACGTTATCGTGACGAGCCGCATGCGTACGTCAAGCTGTGGAAGCATCACGCTGCCCAAAAAGAAGCGAATCGGATCAACGAATGGGCAAAAGCAAGTGGCGAGACATTCATGGAGCGATATGGCGGAAAAAGCTCCTCGGAGTGGATGGTGGCAAAAGTCTGGCAAGTGCTGAATGAAGCTCCGGACATTTACCTAGCAGCTCATCGCTTTGTGGAAGCGGGAGACTGGATCGTGCAGCAAATGACAGGAAATCTGGTGAGAAGCAACTGCAGTGCGGGCTACAAGGCATTCTGGCACAAGCAGGATGGCTATCCTTCCTCTCACTTTTTCAAGCGGCTGGACGAAAGACTGGGAGATTTTACCGAAACAAAGCTTGCAGGCGATGTCCTTCCTTTGGGGACTCAAGCAGGTGAGCTGACCGCAGAGGCTGCCGAGATGATGGGTTTATGTCCGGGAACGGCTGTAGCGGTAGCAATCATTGACGCGCACGCAGGTGTCCCA
>JARDZO010000271.1 GCA_029240815.1 Brevibacillus sp. | reverse complement strand
GCGTTGACATCCAGTATCGTTACATCTGCGCCGAGTCCTATTGCCATTTTTGCCGCGTTGGTGCCCACGATGCCACCACCTACGATGACTACCTTTCCCGGAGGAACACCTGGTACCCCCCCAAGCAAAATGCCTTTGCCCCCATGAGGCTTCTCCAGGAATTGTGCACCGATCTGCACGGACATCCGTCCCGCCACTTCGCTCATTGGCATCAAGAGCGGCAGTGCGCGATTGTCGGTCTGGATCGTCTCATAGGCAATAGCCACCACTTTTTTAGCGATCAGCTGTTCCGTCAGTTCTTTCTCTGGTGCTAAATGCAAGTATGTGAACAAGATTTGATTCTCTCGAAAATAGGGATACTCAGCTGGCAATGGCTCTTTGACCTTGCAAATCATCTCTGCATTCTGCCATACATCGCTCGCCTTTTCAAAAATCTCCGCTCCTGCAGCTACGTAATCTTCATCTCCGAATCCTGATCCGGCTCCTGCCTGCGTCTCGACAAGCACACGATGTCCTGCCTGTTTATAAGAACTCACCCCTGCTGGAGTCAGTCCAACACGATTTTCATTATTTTTCAATTCCTTTGGTACCCCGATAATCATTTCCAAGCCCACCTCCTGTCTCTTATTACCGTTTTATGATGCCACACGAATTCGATGACCATTACAAACGAGACAAATCAGTAATAAAAAGAAAAAAACTTCTCCGTTACCAGAGAAGTTTTTCTTATTTGAAGTCTTCCACGTTGACTTTATCGATGCAGCGACTGCAAATTCCGTAAAAGGTCAAGCGGTGATCGGTAATGTAAAAGTTGTAAACATTCTTGACTTTTTCCTCTGCCGTGACAAGCAGGTCTTCGAATATTTCATCGACGGAACCGCAGTTCAGGCAAATCAGGTGATGGTGATGATAAGCTGCATTGTCATCACGCAAATCATACCGAGCCACGCCATCGCCAAAGTTCATTTTGTGAAGGATCTTCAGCTCGCTCAACAGCTCTAATGTCCTGTATACAGTTGCAAGCCCGATTTCCGGCGCTTTATCCTTTACCAGGAGATACACATCTTCCGCGCTCAGGTGGTCTTCTTCATTTTCCAACAAGACGCGAACAGTGGCTTCACGCTGTGGTGTC
This sequence comes from Brevibacillus sp., assembly GCA_029240815.1. The sequence continues at coordinate 6,344 of JARDZO010000271.1, read as the reverse complement.
AACTTGTAGTTCTGTGAATGCAATTGTTGCTTGATTTTCTCTAACTTTTCTTCCAACATTAATGCCCCTCCCCGCTCGCATGAAACCTGTTCCTATTATAGTAGAGGGTCCTTGAATAAGTCAAATGCAGAAGTTCTTACATGAGAATAATTATTAATTAAGCACCAGCTGCATGAGTCTGGGCGATACGAACGTTTCAAACAGCGCCGCCAGCGTCAACACTGCGAGCATACAAACCACAAGCACCGTATAACCGACAAAATGGGGCATGATGACATCGCGTTTACTGACCAATCTCGTTTTGATTAATCGCAAGGAGAACGAAATTCCGCTGACACCTATGATAAACATCGCTGGGACAACCAATAGATTTTGCGGAAGTACACCTAACAACGCAAATGTGACGCCATTCCATTGCAGCTGGTTCACCAAAAAGCCGACAGTGAAGCCGACGACCACACCTTTTAAGAAAAGCATCAACAAAATCATAGGCAGGCCGATGATGGACAAGCCTAGCACCCACATGATGGCTACGGTTTTCGCGTAGTGTCCAAATGCCTGCTGAAAATGGGAGTTCGTCTCCGGAATGCCTTGCGAAGACAAGCTGTTAAAAAAATATTGGAGGAAACCGTACAGCTCCTGCTTTTGGGAGAGTGGCAAGGAATTGACAAGTACGGCTCCAAAAATAATGCCCATGGTAAACAGAACAATCGTGAACCAATAGAGCGACTGATGATCTTTCGCATACGATTGGATAGTTTGTCCGACTCGTGATCGCACGTTACGTCGCCTCCCGCTTCACTGATTACTGTACAGCTTATGCGGACAAGGATGACGCTATGACATCTCACTCTCGGACAATCTTTCCGTACGCTCCAGCACCGCCCGCCTGAACAGACAGCGTGCCAGACCTTGCCTTTTCAATCAGATCAGCAATTTTTTCGCCCGTGACTCGAGCCAGCTCATCCCGCTCTGCCCTGTGTAACACGTTCATTTGTGTTCCAAATGTGTCATACAGCTTTTGGAGCAGCTTGGGACCTATCCCCGGAATAAAATCGAGCGGAACTTGTTCGACATACGGCGGACGATGCGATGGATGCTGACCGAATGGCAAGTCTGCTAGCTGTTCAATTCGTGCAGCTACTCCTCTAACGACACGTTTGTGCCCACATTCCGGACATCGGCCTGAAGCATCCGCCGGTAATAACGATTGGCAGCCTTGGCAAGCCGTCAGGTGATACTTGCCCAGCTCTGGCTGCAAACCGTAATTGACGGCCACTCCTCTTCCCTCTACTCTGCGGATGGCTTTCTCCCACTCGGCATAGCTACGCTCTCGCATACGCATCGATTGGTACTCACGACCTATCTTTCCGAGAGAATGCGCATCAGAATTGGTGAGAAAGGTCTTGTTATGAAGCTCTGACAAACAGTCGGCCATTGCAGTGTTTGCGCTTAGACCGAGTTCAACAGCCAGAATCATCGATGGATCCAACACTTCAGCCATCGAATCTGTACAGCTTCCATAGAGACCTTTGTGCGGCGTGAAAATATGGGCAGGGATGATCAACCCACCCATCTCGGCCACACATGCTTGCAGTTCGCTTAGGCTAGCGCGAATTCGCTGCGAGCTCAGCTGAACATTCTTGCATCGGCTCGATAGCCATCGGGTGAAAGACTGCATGTCTCGCAATCGGGGCATATAAACGAGAAAGTGAGCTTCGCCCCTGTCTGCTTCCTTGATCTCTACCTCACAGCCGAGAATGAGCATCGTTTCCTTGTAGCTGATTCCCCCCTCCTCGTGTTCAACTGCGGCTCCACTATCCAAGAGATCGACAAGTTCCTCCTGCACTTCCGGTGAATGGGCATCAATGATTCCGATCACATCCATGCCTTTCCTTTCAGAGGCTTCCTCCAGAATCCGAGTCAAAGTCATCTGGCGTGACGCAGTTATTTTCACAGGCTTCCCGCTGCGTGTACCTCCAATATGGATGTGCATATCACAAAAGTACTCCGTTAGCACGAACTCAACCACGGGAGCGTAACACCTTGTTTTCCCACGCAAATAGCGCGACTACGGTCTTCGCATCCCTTATCTCCCCTGTTTGATGCAGTTCTTGCGCTTCTTCGAGTGTCAATTCCAGCACATCCACGAACTCGTCTTCATCCAGTCTGCTTTCTCCTTTGGTCAAACCGGTCGCGACGTACACGTGGAGAATTTCATCCGCGAAGCCAGGAGAAGTGTAAAACGAACTAAGCAGCTCCATATTTTTCGCCACATATCCCGTCTCCTCTTCCAGCTCACGAATAGCGCAAGCGAGAGGTTCTTCGCCTGGTTCCAGCTTGCCGGCAGGGATTTCTACAATCGTACGTTCCAAAGGTTTGCGATACTGGCGAACGGCAATCATTTTTCCATCGTCTGTCAAAGGCATCACAGCAACGGCCCCTTGGTGATTCACAATCTCCCTTTTTGCGGTATTTCCATTAGGAAGCAGTACTTCGTCTACTTTTACCTTGATAATCCGTCCGTCGTAAATCGATTGGCTCGAAATGGTTTTTTCATATAAGTGCTCGTACTTATTCATAAAAAATCCTCCCTTTTCCAATTCATCGTTCTAATTGCTCCAGTTGCACCATAAGTTGGGACCATGAAGCTTGTCCACACTAATTGTAGCGGAGGAGATCACAGATGAAAACCTATGTGAGTGAAAAGCAATTGCGTATGGTAGGTAAAGCTTGGGAAATCAAGGCTGCTCTTCGTTCCTGGTCCAAAAAAGATCTAACCCTGCAAGTGTATCTAGAGAGGAGAAGCAATTCGGGTCGTCCCTGAACGCTTTTGCCAAATCACCTCGCCAACCGCTGAGCTGATCGGCGGCCAGCACGGCAGTCTGAAAAGGTACCGGATCTTCCTGCCAGCTTCTGCCCATCGTGGTAAAGGCTGAGCCATAATCTCTTTCCATACTGGCAATCCTGCTCATATCTGCTACCATTCCCCTCATAAACACATGCTTATCCAGCTTTTGAAGTGCTGCCATCTGTTGTTCAAGGATCGTGTCATGCTGATTTCCCACCTGTGGCACAGAGATCACAACAGGGCACAGTACAAATCGACTCAAGATCGTGGTGGTGTGATGGCTGATGCCGTGATGACGTCTGCGCGGGTCTGCAAAGCTAATTCGAGGGATTAACAGCGGAAATCCACCTAGTACGGACACGGCATGGATGACTTCTGCTAGCTGGATCCCGGAAAAGGCATAAGGAGTCCCTGTCCCGGCTACACCCGGTCCAAGGATACATACAATGATGTCGGCTTTTTCTACGTGGCGTGCTGCTAATAAGCCACTGTGAATGGTGACGGCCTCATGATCACCTCCCCATGCATGTCCAGTCGTGATCGTCGCCGCCAAGAAGCCTGCTTTTTGTAGCCGATGAACATGCCCACTCAACGCGATTGGCAAGGACGCACCATCAGGCATGACATAGACGATTTTTGCTTGCGGATCATTCTGTTTTAATGCAAGGACAGTCGCCGGCAGCAAACTATGCAGTTCTCCAATCAGGACGGGCGTTCCTTCCAACGACAAATCAGGCCGGACAAACAGATCGTGATGCGGACTCGCTTGTTCTTCTACGGCATCTATAGCTAATTGCCATGGGGAGTAACGCATCTTCATCACGTGCCCCCATCTTGTCGGCACCAGATCTTGCTCTGCCATCTGATCGGCTTTGCCTACAACCAGGTGATAGCCGCCTGTGCCCAGCTGGAGTCGAACTGCCGTCGTGTTCACAATCAAATTCTCTCCGATTGCATGTTCCTCATGCGCAAATGAAATGGCCCGCTCTATATTGCCGGTCTCCGCAATCAAAACCTCCAAAAGCTGCAAGCTCGACCGTTTTTCTATTACTAGAACTACCTTCCCCATTGCCAGGCAAAGCATGGACCTACCTCCCTTCCCCGTCGAGCACTCATTCTCAGTGTATGACTGGCATAGCTTGGCTCAATCATTCAATTAAAAAAAGCCGAGACTCCCGAGGGAATCCCGACTGTGGGTACGTTCCTTATTCTTGCACGGCTGCAACAACAGCGAGAACCAACTCTGCTGCTTTGTTCAGTTCTGCAATTGGCATACGCTCGCTCTTGGTATGGATTTCTTCATAGCCAATGGCGAAGTTTACACTTGGAATGTTATAGCCGTTAAATACGTTTCCGTCGCTTCCGCCGCCGCTAGCTACCAGCTCAGGATTGCGCTCGACGCGTTTAACTGCATTGATCGCTTTTTGTACAACGGGTGTCTCTTCGTTAAACTTGTAGCCATGGTACATGAAGATCACATCGTTCTCGACAGTCGCACCCAATTCAGCAGCTGCCTCTTCGAAAGCGGTTGTCATTTTCTTCACTTGCGCTTCCAGCTTGTCCATCACCAAGCTGCGAGCTTCCGACCATACTTCCACATAGTCGGTAACAATGTTGTAAGCTTTTCCGCCTTCAAAACGGCCGATGTTGGCAGTCGTATCCGCGTCAATACGTCCGAGTGGCATGCGGGAAATCGCTTTGCTAGCGACGGAGATCGCACTGATTCCGTCCTCTGGGTTCACGCCGGCATGAGCCGCTTTTCCATGAATTTTGGTCACGATGCGGTATTGTCCAGCACCTGCAACGGTGATTTTACCTACAGGGCCTTCCGAATCAAGGATAAAGCCCATTTCTGCTTTCAACAGGCTGGAATCCATCGCGCGGGAACCAACCAGTCCGGATTCTTCTCCCACTGTCAGGACTACCTGAATGGTTGGATGCGGCATATTTTGTTCCTTCATTGTACGAATACCTTCAAAAATAGCAGCGATACCAGCTTTGTCGTCAGCACCCAAAATCGTGGTGCCATCGGAGTAAACGTAGCCATCACGAATTTGCGGCTTGATGCCATTACCAGGAACTACTGTGTCCATATGGCTGCTGAACAGGATAGCTGGACCATTACCGGTACCTTCCAGTGTTGCGATCAGGTTGTTTCCGCCGTGGCCCGTTTTGGCAGCAGCATCGTCTTCTTGAACAGTAAAGCCCATTTCAATCAGCTTTTCTTTCAGCACTTTGTTTACTTGTGCTTCGTTTTTTGTTTCGCTGTCAATCTGTACGAGTTCCAAAAACTCATTTAACAAACGTTCCTGATTAATCACACGCGTAACCTCCCAAATCATAGCCCGATTTTGGTACATATTCACAAGTTCCAGTATACCGCAAAAAATTTTTTTCTACCATGAAAAGGTCGCAGACACAATCGTCAGTACGTTCACTCTTCGTGATCTATCGTTTTTGGATATTGACATAATTCATACAAGACCCCATTGGCTGCTTTAGGGTGCAAGAAACCAATCTGCGCATGGTGAGCCCCATCTTTCGGTTTGTCATGAATCAGTGGTACACCCTTTTCTTTCAGTGTCGTGAGGCGTACCTCGACGTCATCCACATCGAGAGCAATATGATGGATACCTTCTCCCTTTTTTTCAATGAATTTGGCGATCGGACTATCTTCCGAAAGCGGTTCCAAAAGTTCGATACGGCTCTCTCCGATTTCTAAAAACGCTACCTTTACCTGCTCACTCGCTACCTCTTCTGTACCAAGAAGGGTTAATCCCAGCTGCTCGGTATAGAAGGGAAGAACTTGATCCAGGCTTTTGACGGCAATTCCAATGTGCGCTATTTTATTCGGTGCTTTCATTGTACTCATCCTTTTCTATGGAATCAGGTATCCAAACAGCCTTGTGCTCTTTTTCTGTTCCGGACCGACTGTGGACAACGATGTTGCTACACCTTGTACGATTGGGTAAAATCGAGATAGATGATTCATACGCGAATGGAAACTCTCCCTGTTTTCCCTCTACCAATTTTAGCATACGTTCTCACAACCATGCCGCCATTTTCCTTTGGCGAAGCCTTTTCATTTAGAAAGGAGGATCATCGAGATGAAGCAATCCTTAGTTGCCAAAGTCTTAATTGGCATTATCGTCCTCTCCCTGGTTATCCCGACGTTTTTCTATTATCTATAATGTTCGATCGATTACGTAAAACCAAACCCCCTTTCCATAACGGAAGGGGGTTTTGGATTTTAACGATATACGTATACGCTGGAGGTTTTAGCATCCCAGCCGACTTTATAACCGAGGTTATCTGTAACAAAGCGAACCGGAATCATTGGCATGCCATCTTTCAAAACGACTGCCGATGGCAATGTGACTTCTTGGTTGCCTACGCGTGCTTTGTTGGAACCAACTGTGAATTTCAACACTTTGGTACCACTGATGATCGCAACGGATTGGTTGTTCCATTGCGTGGTCAGTGCCAATGCTTC
>JARDZO010000047.1 GCA_029240815.1 Brevibacillus sp. | reverse complement strand
CATTTACAGACCCGGAAGCTGCTTATATAGAAATCGCCATGTATATCGGGGGTAACTTTTTGACTAGTTATATTCTAGCAGAAGGAATCATGTCGACTTTTTCATCAGCTGTTGCATCGGGAGCAAGTGCTTCGCGCATTTTATATGCGATGGGACGTGAGCGTGTACTTCCTGCCAAAATATTTGGATATCTTTCACCTAAATATTATACTCCTGTCTACAACATAGTCATCATAGGCGGCATTGCTTTAAGCGCGCTTTTCATAAGTCTCACGACTGCCGTATCTCTTATAAGTTTTGGTGCATTATTTGCTTTTACTCTCGTTAATATTTCGGTTATCGCACACTATTATTTCCGAAAAAAACAACGCTCCTTTGTGGGGGCGCTCCGGTACCTGATCATTCCGTTAATTGGTGGTTCACTGACAGGTTTCTTTTGGATAAAGTTAGATATTCATTCGCTAATATTAGGAGGAACTTGGTTTGCGATCGGATTTTTGTACCTTCTAAACCTTACGAAAATGTTTAGACAACCCCCTCCTGAGATTGTCTTTGAAGAAGCGGCTGGGGGATCATAACGGCTGCACCTCCCATTACGCTTACGGGGTTCGAGAGTTTAAAACAGGCAGCGGCAGTCAAGGACTTTCATTTCTCGTCCGAAGCTGCCACTGCCTTTGCCTTTGCGTTACGATGCACCCTTATTTTTCAAAACTTGGTCATAATTCTGGACACGATCTCTTTTCGTTCCGTTTCCGCGAAGGCGATGATTTTCGGTTGCTCCGGGATGTCGAACTGAATGTGAGAGTGAGCAAATTCCATAACCAGCGTTCCAATCCGCTTCTCATCATGGTTTTTTAGCACAATCCAAAATATACGGATTTCATGCCCAGGGGTCCCCCATTCGGCTTTTTCTATGGAATTACGAAAATTAAGGCATCCTGCGATTACAAAATCATCTTCTTTGCTGGGTTCGGCCGGTTGAAAGCCGCAACGCTCAAGCTCCTGCCACGCCGACGGGATTAATTTGTCCAAGTACATACCGTAAGTTGCATCCTCCAATTCGGGAAATAGCCCTGCAAGTTCATCTCTGCTGGCATGAAGAACGTCGCTCCAGCTGCGCTCGATATACTCGGCCAAAGCGACCCCCAATTGTTCAATCGCCATTTCCGGATTCAGTTCTAACATGGACATTTATTTATTCCTCCCAACATCATTATCTTACAGCCCCATTGTATAACATTAAAGCCAATTCGAAGGTTTTGGTAAAATACTATCGAATTATATGTACATATAATTAAAAACCTTATAAGGGGTCTAACTTCTCATCGTAATCGGGGGGAGATCATGAGCCATACATTACGACCTTCGGATATCGCCAAACAATTAGGGATCAGTACAAGCTCGTTGAGAAATTATGAGGCGCGGGGAATTGTACCTCCTGCCGGGCGGGCTCCCAATGGTTATCGGGTATATACGTACGAGCATGCTGCTTATTTTGAATGCATCGTCGCCATGTCGCCAGGGTTCGGCATGGAAATCACCTCATCCGTGCTTTCCATGCTTCAGCGACGAGAGCTTGGCGCAGCGCTATGGCTTATTAACGAGGCCCAAGCAGCTACTCATGAGGATAAGCTTGTTCTAGAAAAGGCAGTTGTTCTACTGGAACAAATCACTGCGAACAAGGGAGGGTACGCCAACTGGATGACAATAGGGGAGATATCCGCTGCTGCGAGCATCCCTGCATCGACTCTCCGGTATTGGGAGCACAAGGGGTTAATCAGCTCTACGAGAAATGAAAAAAACAACTATCGCCTGTACGACAAGTTTCAAGCGGTGAAAATATGGTTGTTGAAATCGACCCAAAAAGCAGTCTACTCAGGCGATATGGCACGCCTTAAACAAGCGATCGGAAATCTTCCATCCGGAGATTTTCAGGCTCTGCAATTGCTGATAGAGTCTGCTCGAAATGCATTGCTTCAGCGCAATAGAGAGCAACTGCGTGGACTGCATAGTTTGTACCGGCTGTGTACGATACTTAAGTTGTAGGAACTGCGTTGATCTCATAGGCAACCCGTATGGCAGATTGTATCGCTCCCTGAATCCAGCCATGATAATCGGAAGCGTGTTCACCTGCGAAGTGCACTCTGCCCTCCGGCGTAGAAATGTACGGGGATAGCTCAGTTTCTTGTAATGGTTTAAACATCGTAAAGGCGCCAGCAGCATATGGACACAGCACCCAATTATGGGCGACTCCAGTGACGAATGTCTTGTACACCACGTCGCCGTGTATGTCTGCCATGATCTTTAGAGCTTCCATCACCTGTTCCTCATTAGACATGTTGATCCAAGGCAATGCATCATCTTCCCACGTATAGCTCACCAAAACAACACCACCTGTTTCGCCAAAACGATGACTGGGAAAGTAAGAGAGTCGAATAGGAAGGTCCGTAACGCTTTGGCCACCATACAAACCATTCTCTTCCCAGAACCTGTGTGAAAATTGGATGCCTATTTTTGTGGAGGAGACATAGTTAAGCTGTCGAATTGCATTCCACTTTTGATAAGAGAACAAGTTGTAGGGTTCCACTTCGACAAGTTGGAGCACGGTAAAAGGCACGGTAATGATAGCAAGATCTGCGGTTACATGAAACGGCTCAGTTGTCTGAGTCTGTACGCCGGAGATTGTTACATTGTTGCCGTGCTGGGAGATTTTGGTCATCTTGCAGTTGAGGTGAATGTTCTCTTGTAATTGTGGAAGGAATGAACGAGGTAGTTTGTCAAATCCGCCTGAGATTTCATAAAACCGGGTAGAGGGATTGAAGAGGATGAAGTCACGCAAGATTTCCAAGAAAGAAAGCTCGGGGAATCCTTCAAAACCAGACAACACATTAATCATATTGACCGCCACAGCAGACAATGATGGGCCCACAGGGTTGAAACGCATGAAAAGTTCCATTGAATATTTATCAAATTCCTCGACTACGATTGGCCAATGCTTCTCAGGGTCTTGACTAATAAAATCCATGATAGGCTTGACAGCTAGTTGGGCTAATTCGTCAGCCGTCTTCCCTCTTTCATGCGGGGCTAACGGAAAGCGAAGAATATTGGGATCTTGTTCATACATCCAACGTCGTGTTTTTACTCCATTTACATACAACAGATCATTCGGAGTCAGGTTAATAAATTCTTGAAGGGGTAAGCGAAATTTCGAGACGTATTCCAAAGTTAATTGATGGGTGCTAGGAATTCGCATCGCACCCGCCTCCATATACTGATCATCATAAAAAGGAGAGCGAAGCGTGAAGACTCGGCCTCCTACCCGATCGGAGGCTTCGAGTATCGTCACTTGATGCCCGGCATCTTTTAGCAGAGAGGCCGAGACCAGCCCTGCCATACCTGCGCCAACGATAACGATGTGCTTTGGAGAAGAAGTTTTAGGTAGCCCATTTCTGATGAAAGACACCATCGATGACTGAGTAAGTGAAGAGGCATTTACCATATTTATCTCCTTAGAGTTTTTTGAACACATCTTATTCGAGGATTCGCCTAGATGTGATATCTCAAGAAAGGAGTATATAAAAAAAGAGAAAAAAGCACTCCTTCAAGGGTGCTTTTTCTAAGAGGGCAGGTTCAATGCTGTCTGGATATTTTGTTGATCCAACTGGATCTGTTCGTCGACATTCCAAGGGCGGTACCAGCCCTGGTCAATCATGTACGTGCTGATTTTTTCGTGCATATCAATCGCTTCTTCCAACTGCTTGGTAAGCGTAGCTTTCATTTCCGGAGTGCCCGTTTCGGTTAGAGCCATGGCGTAATTTCTCACACCACTCTTGGCTGAAATCAGAAAGTCCATGGCCACGACTTGATCCGTCATGCCACCCATGCCGGTCAAACTTTGAATGATGCTATTCATGTCTTGTCTTTACCTCCTATGTAGTTGCTTTTGTTAGCAACAAGCTCAGCTCCTCAAGCTGTCTGGTCGATACCTGAACATCATCGGCCAAAATTTGTTTCAACGCTTCGTCCGTAACAAAAACTTGCATCGTTTTGGACTTGGTCAAGCAAATGGTTTTAAAAGCAACAATCTCATGAACCTCCAGTTTTTCGTGCAACCCGTATGCCATTGAAGGTTGGCCTCCATTTCCATCATTCGATTTAAGGCTTTAGAACAACTTTGATACAATTGTCCGTCTTTGTGTCGAACACCTCGTATCCGCGCTTTGCTTCGCTCAAAGGGATAACGTGTGTAATGATGTCGCCTGGATCCACTTTGCCCGTAGTGATGAGCTCATACATGAACGGCATATAGTGGATGACAGGGGCTTGTCCGGAACGAATCGTAATATTGCGTTGCATGATGTCTCCGAGAGGGAACGCATTATAACGCCCGCCATATGCGCCTGTAATTTGTATCGTCCCGCCCTTCCGAACTGCTTGGGAAGCGATCACCACAGCCCCCATCGCGCCCCCTTGCAGCTTTAGACCGCTCGCGAGAAACTCCAGATCGGACATTTTTCCGTCCATGCCGACGGCGTCGATGACAACATCAGCCCCACCCTTTGTGATTTCTTTCAGGTGGTCTCCTATATTTTGCTCTTGCTCGAAGTTCACAATTTCCACGTTGTTCGTACGCTTCGCATGCTGCAAACGGTAATCCACATAGTCGACCGCAATCACACGTTTTGCACCCTTCAGCCAGCAAAACTTTTGCGTAAGAAGGCCTACCGGTCCGCAGCCCAAAACAATCACCGTATCACCATTTTTCACACCGGCGTTGTCCACGCTCCAGTAAGCAGTTGACATGGCATCGGCGATCAGGCATAGCTTTTCGTCTTCCACTTCGCAGTTTTCAGGGAGCTTGAAATGGGTAAAATTCGCGAAGGGCACCCGCAAATACTCCGCTTGGCCTCCAGGATAACCGCCAGTCGTGCCCGAATAGCCGAAATAAGCGCCCATATCCCCATTCTCGTTTGAATTATCGCATTGGCTTTCTAAATGGTTCTTGCAGTAGAAGCACTCCCCGCAGGCAATATTGAACGGAATGATGACGCGGTCGCCCTTTTTCAGCTTGGTCACACCGGGGCCGACCTCTTCTACAATGCCGATTGGTTCATGACCGATGATATAGTCTTCTTGCAAATTGGGAATCATTCCATGGATTAAATGCAGGTCAGATCCGCAAATGGCGGTGCTGGTCAGCTTGACAATCATATCGTCGGGTTTCTCGATCTTGGGATCTGGAACCTCTTTTACCACGATGTTCTTAATGCCCTGATACGTAACAGCTTTCATCCATTGTTCCTCCAATATTATTGTTCATCTGGCGTCCGATCGAACATGCCTTTGCGTGAGGTATCCTCAGGGAAAAGCTTCATTTGCCCGATTTGGATGGTGTTCAAGGCCGAAAGCTGGTCCAATTGATACTGTTCATTGAGTTCGTAAGGGTGGAACCATTTTTTACGGATCATGAGGTCCGCTATTTCTTGATGGAGGGCAATCCCTTGGTGGAGTTGCTTGCGAAGTACCGCTCTGGTCTCAGGGGATACCGTTTCTGTCAGAGCGATTGCTGTGTTTCTGACACCCTCTTTGGCGCGGACGAGGAAGTCCATGGCGAACGTCATATCCGCCATCTCCGGCATGTTTAACGCATTGATCGGATCTTGATAATCGTTATTCATTCGACTCTCACCTTCCATTCAAGATAGGAGTAGGGCGATTTTGTGGAACCGGTGCCTGGAACGGGGCTTTTTGATAGACTGCCTGAAGCTCGGCAATCGCTTGGGTAGATTGTTCTACGTCTTTTTGCATTAACGCTTTCAGATCCTTATCGAATACGATGCCCTGCATCAGCTTAGACTTGGCAAGGCAGAGCGTCTTGAAGTTGAGCGCTTCATGGATTTCAAGTGATTCATGCGCGGCCAAAGTTCGCTTATCCATTATCTAACCACCTCCTATTGGATGAATGAACAGTTCTATTCTGTCCTATCCGTATATTGGTATTCTGAGATGCTTACCGTGCAAGTGGCCCTACGAACCGTAGCTTTTTTCTCCGTTTTCCACCCATATAAGTAAATAACCGCCTCCATAAAGGAGACGGCATTCATCGAGCTCGTAGGTTTTAGGGTGTTACCGATTATCACGTGCGACGCATCTACCTCCGTTTTGAAGTTAGAAGCTTACGACTGTGAACGGTTTCCCTTACTCGCTTGGGTGTAGTGTAAATCATCCATGGCACATCGCCTCCTAAAAGACTAAAGCCTGTTTGAAAACACACCACCGAGCTCGATGACTTTATTATGGTTTATCCCGCTTTTTTTATACAAATCCATTATCATTTTTCTTCATGCCTTCAAATAGGCTTGGCGGATGGCCATACAGCACTTCATACAGGTCCTGGTTGGGGCTGGAGGAAAAGCCAAAAATCGCGGGATGAAAGGCAAACAGGTGGGGAGGTACCGACAGCACAGGTGGCACCAATTCGGCCATTGAAAGCTCAAACACCAAGCAACAGCACGCCGTCGGCGGAGGAAGAGGTTCTGTCGCTTTCAACAAAAGTGCAAAGAGCAACCAGAAAGTACGAGCAAAAAAGGCGAAAGTAAAACGAAAAGCAAATGGCAAGCAAAGAGCTAACACAAACGGAAAAGGGAAGATCAAAGGAACTCGCAAAAAACGATAACACAAAGAGAGCCATTATCCTTAGAGGAAAATGGCTTTTTTGCTGTTCGAGCGCAGATTAATCGTCGCCGCGGACCGTTACGACCAGCCGGTCGCCAGGGCGAAGAGTAATCCGAAAGGTCCTGGAGTTATTGTTGTTATTGTTATTGTTATTGCCGTTGCCGTTACCGTTGCGATGCTTTGCACGGATGTTTTTCTTTTTCATGAAAATCCCCCCTTTATCTATCTACTCCAGCATATGCAGAAGGGCAAGCTATGCTTGGACTAATAAAGGTGGACAAGTGAATCAATTTTGGAGAAGGGTACGAACTGGTGGTCTATTCGAGCTTGCCGCCGCGAGGATTAGAGCGTCGTTCTCTTTATACATCCGTCCTGTTAATGGTGTCCCGAGTATCCTGCAGCAGTTGCTCAGTGTACGTTTGATCGTACTTCCCAGGATTCTTGGGTCCCTTTCTTTTAGCCCGCCGCGAGAAAAATTCGTAAAGAACCCCAAACAGCAAAATCCCACTGATCACAAGTGCAAGAAAAACCCACAAAGTCATCGAACACTCCTCCTTTTTTCCAAACATCTGTTGTCAGAAATTTGGCTCGAAATACGAAAAGTGTAAAGTGCTTTACTGATTCCATCTGAACGCTTCCTGTATCGTGAAGGTATTACAGCGAGAGGCCATCTAAAACGGAGCGATACAGCTGTGCTTCGTCCTCGATGACATACAAGCCGCCCTCCTTGGAGAGGATGTGCTTTCGTTCGAGCTCCTTCATTGTGTTGGCAACGGTCACACGCGAAGTGCCGACCACGTTAGCTAGCTCCTGATGAGTGAAGCGGACGGTGATGACTCGCTTACCGTTCCCTTCTTTCCCGTACGTGCTGCCTAATTGCAGCAGGGTAAAACAAATCCGCTGAGCAGCGGAGTAAAAACTGAGTTGCATGGTGTGAGACGCGAGGATCCGATTTTTCCCATCGAGAAAACGGAGAACATGATGAGCAATGGCAAGGTTTGTTGAAAACGCTTCCTTGAATCGTTCGACTGGAACCTTTAGCAGGGTCGCCTTACTGGCAGTAATAGCCCCGTTGTTGTAGGTGGGATGGTCGAACAGCCCACATTCGCCGAGCAGTCCGTTTCGACCGATGATCGCAATTGCTTTTTCATCACCAGATGGTGTAGTCAAAAAGAGGCGAATGCGTCCCTGGAGAACGACGTACACGTGTTTCGCCGCATGATCCTGATGAAAAACGGTTTTGTGCTTTTGGTAAGGGATGGATTGCCCGAGGGAGTACACGTCTCGCCAGTCGTAGGGGAGGTCTTCCATCCAGGGTGAAGTCTTGTCATCGAAGAACGAAATCATGGTAAGTATCACTCCACAATCATTGAACAATAGAAAGAGGGATTGCTATGACGTTTCCATTCGCCAAAGAAAGAGAATATTTTCCCATTCTAAACGAAAAAATTCAGTTATCCAGCTGCTCGCAAAGTGCTCTGAGCCGCCAGGTAGAGGAAGCGATTGCTGCATATGTGGACACGCTTCGTTACACCGGAATGGACTGGAATCTGTGGATGGACAAGGTAGAGGAAGCAAAGGCACAATTCGCCCGTTTGATCAATGCCTCTCCAGATGAAATTGCGGTCCTGTCATCCGTTTCCGATTGTGCTTCCTCAGTAGCTACTGCTTTGGATTTCACGGGAGAGCGCAATCAGATCGTGACGACCGAAATGGATTTTCCCAGCATCGGCCATGTGTGGCTCGCTCAGCAGAAGAGAGGAGCACACATTCAGTTTATTCCAGCGGCTGATTCGGCCATACCGCTAGATTACTACAGCCAGTCGGTGAATGAACAGACCCTGATTACATCGATTCCACATGTTTCGTACTATAACGGCTTCAAGCAAGACTTGCGGGAAATCGCTAAAATCGTTCATGCGAAAGGTTCCTATCTATTCGTGGATGCGTACCAATCGGCGGGGAGTGTAGCCATCGATGTGAAAGAAATGGACGTCGACTTCCTGGCAGCGGGTGTGCAGAAGTATATGCTGGGCATCCCGGGTATTGCATTCCTGTATGTGCGTAAAGAGCTGGCTGAGAAGCTGGAGCCAGTGGTTACCGGCTGGTTTGGACGAGTAAGTCCGTTTGCTTTTGACATCAAACATCTGGATTACGCACCGGGAGCAAGACGCTTTGAAACAGGGACACCACCGATGGTCAACGGCTATGCAGCGGCAGCCTCCATTCGATTGCTGAACGAAATCGGGGTAGAGCGGATCGAAGCCTACTTGCAGAGCCTGTCCCATACTGCGATCTCCTATGCGGCAGAGAAAGGGTTGCGGGTCATGAGTCCACTCGATTTGAGCCAAAAGGCAGCCAATACAGCCATCTTCATTCCGCAAGCGTCCAAAGCGGAAGCCATTCTCAAGGAAAAGGGGATTCTCGTATCCGCACGCAACGATGTGATCCGCATCGCTCCGCATTTTTACAACACGGAGCAAGAGGTAAAGGCGGCCATTGACGCATTAGCTGAGCTGCCTGCCAGCCTGTAGGAGGGAAAAGATGAACACCGCGTCCCAACTAAAGACGATCGGGAAGGAATGGAGCATGATTTTGGCTGGTACAGCACTGGTTGCACTCGCGTATTACCTGTTCATGCAGCCGAATGAAATCACCGCTCCAGGCTTGGGGGGAGTAGCTGTCTTGCTCAGCTACTTTCTCCCGCTGTCACTCGGACTTATCTATTTTCTGTTGAATGTCCCGCTTTTTCTGCTAGGCTACCGATTCGTCGGGAAAAAATTTGTCATCAATAGTTTGGTCGGCATGGTGAGTTTGTCGTTGTTTCTATGGTTGTTTGCTTTCCTGCCTGGTTGGCATCAGCCGCTGGCAGGAATGTTCCTCGGGGGAATCGTGAGCGGGGCGGGAATCGCGCTGGTCCTGCGCGCTAAAGGAACGACAGGCGGCGTGGATATTGCTTGCGTCGTGGTCAATAAAGTCTGGCCTGCCTTTACGATCGGTCGAATGATGATCGCCATGAATGCCTTGATCGTGATTGCCTCGTGGATGGTGTCAGATGTTCTCCACTCCGTTTTCACCCTTATTTCCTTGGTGATCGCAGGGAAAGCAGTCGATGTGTGCATGGCATGGGGACAGCCCAAAACAGGTGAATCCCATTCCGGGGTAAGTACGACAAGTTGATTCGCAATATTTCAAATCGATAGTCATGACAGGGGGCAAATGTATGAAGGATAAAGACAACTTCATCGAACGTGAATCAGGTCTGCACCGAGGGTTAACCAGGAATCAACTGACGATGATCGGACTCGGGGGTGCGATTGGAACCGGGCTATTCATGGGAAGCGCTATCGCGATCAATTACGCAGGTCCGGCTGTGATTCTCAGCTATGTGATCGCCGCATTTATTGCCGTTATCATGATGTTTTCTCTCTCGGAAATGGCGGTCGCACACCCGACGGCGGGATCGTTTGGGGTGTATGCGGAAAAGTATTTGGGCGGCTGGGCTGGCTTTACCTCTCGATGGACGTATTGGGCGGCACAGGTCATCGCAGTAGGCGGAGAAGCAGTTGCGGTCGGGATCTATATGACGTACTGGTTCCCGGACATTCCCGTCTGGGTCTGGACACTCGGATTCGGTGCGGTCTTGATCTACGTCAACTCCCGTTCGGTTGAAAACTTTGGCAGCATTGAATATTGGTTTGCCATGATCAAAGTAGTTGCTATTATTGCCTTCATTATTTTCGGTGTGGCGGTCGTACTGGGGATCGGCACGCCAGCAGTTGGCCTTGAGAATTTCACCAAGCACGACGGTTTTATGCCGCACGGGTTTAGCGGTGTATGGATGGCCGTGCTGATGGCGATCTTTAGCTTCGTAGGGGTTGAGGTCATCGCAGTGACGGCGGGGGAGGCAAAAGATCCGCGCTCGGCAGTCCCGCGTGCGATGCGTACGATGGTTGTGCGCCTGATTGTGTTCTACTTCCTCGCGATGGGCATCATGATTGCCGTCGTACCCTGGATCAATGCGGGTGCAAAGGAAATTGCCCAAAGCCCGTTCGTACTCGTCTTCAATCACGTAGGAATTTCAGCTGCGGCAGGAATCATGAACTTCGTTGTTTTAACGGCGGCGCTATCCAGCATGAACACCAATCTTTACATGACCTCGCGAATGATCTTTTCTCTGTCGCGCAGTGACTATGCACCGGAGTCACTAGGTAAGCTGACCAAGAATGGAACGCCCGTCAATGCGCTTCTGCTGTCCAGCATCGGGGTGGCACTGGCCGCTCTCGTATCCAAAATTAGCCCGCTCGCTTACAATTATTTGTTCGGGATTGCCCTGTTCGGTGCTCTATACGTTTGGCTCCTGACGCTGCTCTCCCATCTGAAGTTTCGCAAGCATTGGGAGCAAAATGGAGGAGAAAAGCTTCCTGTCCGCGCTCCTTGGTTCCCAGTCCTGCAGATCATCGGTATCGTGCTGATCGCGGCGATTTTGATCACCATGGGGTTGGATACAGAGTTCTGGAACGTTTCGTGGATCATCGGGGTGCCATGGTTGGTGTTCCTCACGTTGATCTACTATACCAAATATAAGAAAAAGCTGACGCAGACGGATAAAGGCCAGTCTGGCAAAACAGCTTAATTGTATAACAAATCACCAGCAGCCCACCTATATTGCAGGTGGGCTTTTTTCTTTGAGAAAATAAGTAATTACCCTTAAATTACCTGAAAAAAATCACGAAGAGAGTAAATGCACTGCTTGATAAATAAGGGGATTTATCTGAAAAGACAAAAATGAATTTAGTATTTAGTCTATTTGGACAAGGGAAAATACTCAGTCTATTTCTAATATTAAGATCGTGTAAAAGGCATGCGAAAGAGCAGCCAACCATAACCAATGATGGGGGATTTCAGTGAAAGCAGATCTGATAGTTGCAAACGCATTCATCATGACCATGGAAGGTAAAGGCGTAGGAATGATTGAGAATGGTGCTGTAGCAATTAAGGGAGATTCCATATTGGACGTAGGTCCCACTGATGAAATTGTTACGTCATATACGGCCGACCGATTGATTGATGCAACAGGGAAATTAGTGATGCCTGGTTTAATCGACGCCCACATTCATACGGGTCTCTCTCTTTTCAGAGGGGCTGCCCAGGATATGTCCCATTGGATGCAAAAAGGCTTGTGGCCATTTAAAAAAAATACCGAAGAAGACGAAGCCGTAAAGGGCTCCATGCTCAACATCATTGAGGGAATTAAGGCCGGTACTACTACGTTTTGTGATTTTGACCACGGCATGAACAAGATAGTCGGCAATTACAAGAAGATTGGGGCAAGAGCGAGAGTGGCTCAAACGGTCAATGAGATGCCAGACGATATTACATCGGTTCCTGTCGGCGAGTTGTATCCTCTCGATCCGTCTATTGGAGAGTGGAAGCTGCAGGAGAATATCCGCTTGATCGAAGAGTGGCATGAGAAGGAAAATGGTCGGATTACCTGCCTGTTAGGACCACAAGGCCCTGACATGATGCGTGTGGAACTGATGATGCACATAAAGGCATTGTCGGAACGATACGATACAAGAATTCACATGCACGTCGCTCAAGGAGACAGGGAAATCAATCAAATGGTGAAGCGATACAACAAGAGGTCCATTCCTTTTCTCGATGAGTTGGGTTATCTGAACGACCGATTGATTGCGGTTCACCTCACTGAAGCCACCCGTGAAGAGACACGGCTAGTAGCACAACGGGGCGCGTCTATGATTTATTGCGCGGGCAGCATTGGAATCATAGATGGGCTGGTACCGCCGGTTATGGATTTTCTGGAGGCGGGTGGACATGCGGCACTTGGATCCGATCAGGCTCCTGGAAATAACTGCAATAATATGTTTAACGAGATGAAATTTGCCGCTATTTTAAACAAAGTGAAATATTCCGATCCAAAAGTCTTTCCGGCATGGATGGCGCTGAGAATGGCTACGATCGAATCGGCAAAAGCGATTGGCCTGGATCATCAGATCGGAAGTATCACCAAAGGGAAAAAAGCAGATCTCATCCTCATCAATTTGCAGGAGCCAAACCTTTGTCCGATCATTACCGATCCGATACGAAACATTGTCCCCAATCTGGTTTACGCCGCCAAAGGAAACGAAGTAGAAACGGTGATCATCGATGGCCAATTCATCATGGAAAATCGTCGAATGCAAAGAGTTGACGAGGGTCAGGTTGTTCAAGATGCGCAGCAGGCAGCAAATCAAATCGCGCAGCGAGCACGTGCAGACATCCAGCATGCACAAAGCGATATTTTACACATGATGCAAAATGGCTATCTGTAATCAAATAACATTCAATAGAAAAGAGGTAATGACGGATGAAAAAAGGGCTACTCGTATTTTTAACGTTTCTCATGCTCATGGTAACAGGATGTTCTCAGGAAACGGGTTCAATCTCCCAAGAAAAATCGACCATTGAAAAAATCCAGGAAAAGAAAAAGCTGGTCGTCGGGTTCGGTTCAGGTGACATCCCGTTTCACGTAAAGGATAAAAAGGGGAATTGGGTAGGCTATGAGGTTGACTTGGCAAAGGCGATGGCGGAAGTTCTGAAAGTTGAAGTCGAGTTTAAGCAGTTCGAGTTCAGTGCGTTGATTCCGGCGCTGCAAAATGGTGATATCGATATCATTCTATCTGCAATGACCATCCGTGGGGACCGAGCACTTGCCGTAACCTTTAGCGAACCGTACTATTCTACCGGTGCGATTCTCATGGTACCGAAGACGGATTCATCGACGAAATCGTGGGAAGACTTGGACAAGACTGGCAAGAAAATAGCCGTTTCGCAAGGTACGACTGGTGCGCTTCTGGCCAAAAACATCATTAAACAAGCAAATATCCTTGATTATGACAGTCTGACAAATGCTGCAATGGCTGTATCTCAGGGACAAGCCGATGGGCTGATTTACGATGAAACAGCTGTTCGCGTTTATGAAATGATGTACCCGGATACCGTTCGCGGAATTTACAATTTAATTTCTACGGAAAACCTGGGCATCGCAATGAAACTAAATGATGTGAGAACACAGATATGGATAAACTCTTTTCTGGATTCTTACAAGAACAGTCCAGCTGACCTAGCCTCTCATAAGAAATGGTTTGAGACGAATGATTGGCTAAGCGAAGTAGAACAGAAAAAGTAACATTCTGACAATAGGTTGAAAAGATAACGACAAACCCCCTATTTCAAAGACAGAGAATGTAGTTGGAGGGCAATCGATGACATACGACTGGAGCGTAATCCCTGATAATATCGATCTTTTTTTAGAAGGAATTTGGCTGACGTTGGAAATCTCCTTTTTTTCCTTGCTTTTAAGCATTCCGATTGGTGTGTTTGCAGGTCTGCTGCGGGTGTCGCACAATAAAGTACTCTCTTGGTTTGCGACAGCGTATGTGGAGTTTATCCGGGGTGTACCATTATTGGTTCTATTGATTTGGATTTACTTTGTGATGGGAAAGGTTTTGAAATTGGGCGAATATTGGTCGGCAGTTATTGGACTTGCTTTCTTTTCGGGTGCGTTCATTGCCGAAATCGTCCGGGCTGGTATTCAGTCGGTCCCGCGTGGACAGATGGAGGCCGCCCGTTCGTCAGGCATGTCTTATTTGCAGGCGATGAAGCTGATCATCCTGCCACAAGCCTTTCGCCGCGTACTGCCACCCATGGCATCACAATTCATCATTCTCATCAAGGATTCTTCCTTGGTATCCACGATCTCTGTTATCGATCTCACGTTAGTCGGTAAAAACCTAGTGGCGACTACGTTCCGCTCACTGGAAGTGTGGACGTTTATCGCGCTGATCTACTTTGTCATCACGTTTTCGCTTTCGCTGTTGATCGGCTATCTGGAGAGAAGGTATCGACTCGTTGAATAGCACCTGGAACAATAGGGTGCGTTACATGGCATCTAAGGAAAATTTGGATAAAGCGAAGGAGGAGTCCCGTGATTTCCATCAAAGATGTTTCAAAATTCTACGGAAACCATAAAGTGCTGCAAAATATTCATTTGGAAATTCCCCAGTCCCATATTTATGCATTGATCGGGCCCAGCGGAGCGGGGAAAAGTACGCTGATTCGCTCCATAAACGCACTGGAGAGTATTCAGGAGGGTGAAATCACAGTAGACGGTGTTCGAGTTCATGAGAAAAAAACAGATATCAATAACCTTCGGACAAATATTGGGTTCGTATTCCAATCCTTTAATCTCTATCCTCATCTGACTGCATTAGAAAACGTGAGCGTAGCTCCAATTCACGTAAAAAAAGCAAATAAGGAAGAAGCGGAAGAGAAAGCCAAGTCGCTGCTTACTTCATTGGGATTGGGTGGCAAGGTTTCGTCTTATCCAGGGCAGCTTTCTGGTGGACAGCAGCAAAGGGTTGCGATTGCTCGTGCGCTGGCAATGGACCCAAAGGTGATGCTGTTTGATGAACCGACATCAGCACTTGACCCGGAAATGATTAAAGAAGTATTGGATGCCATACGTCATTTGGCATCAACAGGTATGACGATGGTAGTAGTGACCCATGAGATGGGATTTGCCAGAGAAATATGCAATGAGATCGTATTTATGGCAGAAGGAAAAATTGTAGAAGTAGCACCGCCGGAGAAGTTTTTTACGAATCCCGACACCGATAGGGCCAAGGATTTCCTGGCAAAAGTACTGCACCATTAAAGAACGCTGAAGAATTCAAGTAAAATGATTTTTCAGCAGATAGGGGACCCTATGAAAGTAGATATGATTATCGCGAACGCGTTTCTCATGACGATGGAGGGCAAGGGAGTCGGCATGATCGAGAACGGTGCTGTCGCGATTAAGGGCAATATCATCGTGGGGACAGGAACTACTTACGAGATCCTATCGACATACAGGGCTGACAGAGTGATCGATGCTACGGATAAGGTAGTCATGCCGGGGTTGATCAATGCACATCTTCACTCGGCAGGGGCTTTGTTTAGAGGGATGGCTCAGGATATGTCACATTGGATGCAAAAGGGACTGTGGCCCCTGGCGAAACATACGCGGGAGGAAGAACGCGTACATGGTTCACTGTTAAGCATCATCGAGGGTGTGAAGAGTGGAACAACTACCTTCTGTGATTTTGAGACCCCGATGAACGAAATTGTAGCCAATTACGTAAAAATCGGGGCAAGAGCAAGAGTAGCGGAAGTAGTCAATGAGCTGCCTGATTCGATTGGTACTTTGCCTGTAGGAGAACTGTATCCATTTGACCCGTCAGTGGGGCAAAGAAAGCTGCAGAAAAACATCCGCCTGATGGAACAGTGGCATGAACGTGAAAACGGGAGGATTACGTGCCTGCTTGGCCCTCAAGCCCCTGACATGATGAGTAAGGAATTATTGCTGGAAGTAAAGAATCTGGCGGAGAGATACAACACCAAGATCCATATGCATGTAGCGCAGGGAGACAGGGAAATCGACCAAATGATCAAACGGTATGGCAAGCGAACTATCTCCGCTCTAGACGAGTGGGGCTATCTCGATCATCGATTACTAGCCGTTCATTTGACCGAAGCATCCATAGAAGAAATCAGACTTCTCACCGGCAAAGGGGCATCCATGATGTATTGTCCGGGTGCGATCGCGATTATTGACGGTCTCGTCCCGCCTGTATTGGATTTTGTTGAAGCAGGAGGCACGGTTGCGCTGGGAACGGATTCAGCTGCAGGCAATAATAGCATCAATATGTTTAACGAAATGAAGTTTGCCGCCATTTTAAACAAGGTAAAACGAGCCGACCCCAAAGCGTTCCCTGCTTGGTTGTCGCTCAGGCTTTCTACAGTAGAAGCGGCAAAGGCAATTGGGCTTGACCACGAAATCGGTACGCTTACCAAAGGGAAAAAAGGCGATATCATCATTGTGAATCTAGATGAACCTGGTTTGCGCCCGTTGATTAGCGATCCTATTCGCAATATCGTACCGAATCTGGTATACGCAGCCCGAGGGCATGAGGTAGAAACGGTCATCATCGATGGTCGTATCGTGATGGAGGATCGGAAACTGCTTACCCTAGACGAAAGACAGTCCATTGTATCTGTGCAAGGTGTAGTGAATCAAATAACACAAAGAGCTCATGAAGATATTGTGGTGTCGGAAAGTGATCTTGTCAAAATGATGAGGGCAGATTATTTATAATGACGCAGAAAAACAGCCGGTGCAGGAGGTTCTCTGCAATGGCTGTTTTTTTTCTTGTCTGAAAGTAAAAAATGATTGAAATAATCATACAGAGTAAGTATCATGTTTTATAGGGTCAATACCCTTAAATGACCCTTATATTTTCCAGTTATTCATTTGAATGTAAGTTCGTAGGGAACTGAGGAGGAGTTTCGGCAATGAAGCTTTGGGGAGGGCGTTTTCGGAAGGAAGAAAACAAACTAATGGAGGATTTCAATAGTTCACTGCAAGTAGACAAAAGAATGTATTTTGAGGACATCTCAGGCAGTATTGCACATGTGAACATGCTCGTTCAGTGTGCCATCCTCACTCAGGAAGAAGGCGACAAGATCCTCGATGGATTGAACTCCATTCTACGAGACATTGAAAACGCTACCCTTACGATTGAGGGGAATTACGAAGATATCCATAGTTTCGTAGAGAGCAATCTGACTCAGCGAATAGGGGATACTGGCAAAAAGCTACATACAGCTCGAAGCAGAAATGACCAGGTTGCTGTAGATATTCGCTTGTACGCGAAAAGAAAAGCACGAGAAGTAGTTGTCATTATCGAAGAACTTCAAGAAAGCCTGGAAAAGAAGGCAAACGAAAACCCTGTGATCATGCCAGGCTATACGCATTTGCAACGGGCACAGGTCGTTACGATGAAGCACCATTTGATGGCTTACTACCAAATGCTTGCTAGAGATAAAAAGAGACTCTTGAATGCTTTGGACATTTTGAATGAGAGCCCTCTTGGATGCGGAGCGCTAGCCGGGACGACTCATGCTATTGATCGGGAAATGACAGCGCGAGAACTTGACTTTGCAAAGCCTGTCGACAACTTCATCGACGGAGTCAGTGACAGGGACTACTTGCTGGAGCTGATGTCATGTTTCTCGATTATCATGATGCATGTAAGCAGACTGAGCGAAGAACTGATTCTATGGAGTAGCCAAGAGTTCAAATTCATTGAAATCGACGATGCGTATGCGACTGGAAGCAGTATTATGCCGCAGAAGAAAAATCCGGATGCAGCAGAACTGATTCGTGGAAAAACAGGTCGGGTTTACGGTTCCCTCGTTTCCTTGCTGACTACCATGAAGGGCTTGCCATTGGCTTACAACAAAGACATGCAAGAAGATAAGGAAGCGTTTTTTAATGCATTGGATACAACGATGTCATGCCTTAAGATCATGTCAAAAATGATCGCTTCTATGAAAGTAAAGATCGAAAATATGGAAAAATCGGTGAAAAAGGGTTTCTTGAACGCAACAGAACTTGCCGATTACCTAGTGAAAAAGGGAATCGCTTTTCGTGACGCTCATAGTATCGTAGGCTCTGTCGTCATCTATTGCGAGGATCACGACAAAGGCATAGAAGAGCTCTCACTGGATGAATTGAAGTCCTTTGGCGATGTTATTGAAGCAGATATATATGACTACATCGATTATCAAAATATTTTGAATAAGGGTACAAAAGTGGCGCTCATGTAGCAATTTTTGATTCTTTTTGCAGCAAAAGTGAGCTGGAGGTCTCTATGCGAATCAAAGTTATTAATCCTGACTATGGAATGCCAGCGGAAACATTGCGGAGTCGTGAACGAATGCTTGCAGAGATCGCTCGCCAGGATACGGTCATCTCTATGGACTGCCTTACCGATTCACAGGTTGAGATAGACTCCGCCCTTGACGTCGTTCTAGCTGGTGCCGAAATCGTGAAGCGTGTGAAACAAGCTGAAATAGATGGATATGACGCTGTTGTTCTCTACTGCTTGAGCGACCCCGCTATCGTGGCGTGTCGGGAGGTTGTCCAAATACCGGTGGTTGGAGCCGGGCAGGTTTCCATGCTTGTAGCGAGTATGTTGGGCTATCGTTTCTCCATCCTGACCACTTCATTCCAAAGGATTCCTGAAAAAGAAGAGTCAGTCCGTTATTCGGGAGTCGACCCTAGCAGATTGGCTTCTGTACGGAGCATAGTACTCCCAAGCGAGGATCCACGTGAAGATATTCCGACGACAGTTCGTCTGCTAGCAGAAGCGGGGCGCGAGTGTATAGAAAAAGACAGGGCCCACGTGCTGGTGCTCGGATGTCTCAGTTTTGCCGGTATGGGGCAAGAGGTATCCAAGCTAACGGGTGTTCCAGTTGTCGATCCAGCTTTTGCTGCGATCAACATGGCGGAGCTTTTCTACTCCCAGCAATTGTCGCATAGCAGCGTCGCCTATCCGGCACCGCCTCTTCGGGAACGAAGCTGGGGCCGCGGAGAGCTATAGCGTGGCATTTGAGAAGGTCAAAAAAACAGGTTCCTCATTTTACATTTCATTATAAAAAGGGAGTTGTTTATTCATGAAAAAGAAAGCATTAGGTGGAGTGATTTTGACAGCGGTACTGTCCGTAGCGTTACTTGCTGGTTGCGGAAATTCCCAGCAAGCAGAGACGAAAACGGATAACAAGAAGTCGGACAAGGAATTGGTTGTGGTGACGAACGCTACCTTCCCGCCATTTGAATCCGTAGATACGTCAAGCGGGACGAAAAAGTACGTTGGCCTAGACATCGATATCGCCAATCAAATTGCCAGCAATCTCGGTGTAACCCTGACTTTTAACGATATTGCCTTTTCTGGCCTGATCGGCTCCTTGATGGATGGACGAGCAGATTTTGCGGTGTCTGCCATGTCGCCTACAGAGGAACGCAAGAAAAACGTCGACTTTTCCGATTCTTACTTCATTCCGCGCAACGCGATTTTAGCGGCGAAAGGCTCGAACTTTACGGCCCTCGATCAAATGGGTGGAAAAAAGATCGCGGTCGTATTCGGCACAACGTATGAAAAAGACGCAAAGGCCATTCCAGGTGCGAACGTCGTAAGTCTGGACAACAGCACGGCGGTCATCCAAGAGCTGAATAACAAACGCGTGGATGCGGCATTTATTGACGGCTCCCAAGCTGCGGTATTCGTGCAAAAGAATCCTGAGCTGGAATTCCACTTGCTCCCTCCGACAGATGATTCTTTTGCGTTTGCTTTCCCGAAAGGCTCCAAATGGGTAGAGCCGTTTAACCAAGAATTGAAGAAAATGAAGGAAAACGGTGAATTGGACAAACTGATTGAGAAATGGCTCGGTAAAGAATTCAACCAACAATAAAGGAGTCAGCTATGAATCTGCAATTTGAGCAAATTATTCCCAGTATTCCGTTCCTTTTGGACGGAATACTGGTCACGCTGAAGTTTACCGTGCTTTCTGCCATTGCGGGATTTATTTGGGGGGCCATTCTCTCTTTATTCAAGATCTCAAGAATTAAGCCGCTTGCCTGGTTTGGTATCGCCTATACGTCCGTTTTTCGAGGCACTCCTTTGCTGGTGCAGCTATTTCTCGTCTACTTCGCGACGCCGCAGTTGACGGGGTACAGCATTCCAGCTTTGGAGGCTGCTGTTCTCACTTTCGGTTTGAACTCTGCAGCGTATATTTCCGAAGTCATCCGCGGTGGTATCCTTGCCGTGGATAAAGGGCAGCGGGAAGCGGCCATGTCTTTGGGGGTTCCGTATCGCAGGATGATGATTGACATCGTTTTTCCACAGGCGTTGAAGCATATCCTGCCTGCATTGGTAAACGAGAGCATCGGGCTTTTGAAAGACTCCACTTTGGTCGCGACCATTGGTGTCATGGACATTTTAAGAGGAGCCCAAGTGATTCAAAATGAGACCTATCTGGCCTTTGAGCCGTTGATTGTAGCGGCCGCCATCTACTACGTGCTCGTCATGATCCTGACTTCCATTGCTCGGCAACTTGAAAGGAGAGTTCGCAGAAGTGATTAAGATAGAGGGTCTCTCAAAACGTTTTGGAAACCTTGATGTCCTCCATGATATCTCCATGGAAATTAACAAGGGCGATGTTGTGGCGATTATCGGTCCTTCCGGGTCAGGGAAATCGACCTTGCTGCGATGCATGAATTTGCTAGAGACGCCGACCAAGGGATCGATTTTCATTAAGGGAGAAGACATCACCAAGCCAAAGACTAACATCATGTCTGTACGACAAAATATTGGGATGGTCTTCCAGCATTTTAACTTGTTTCCGCATATGACCGTCCTTCAAAACATGACGTACGCACCCATGAAGGTAAAAGGAGCTTCCAAAGAGGCTGCTGAACAAAAAGGCATCGAGCTGCTGACGCGAGTAGGCCTTCGCGAAAAGGTCGATGAGTACCCTGGCAAACTGTCAGGCGGCCAGAAGCAGCGTGTTGCCATTGCCCGTTCACTAGCCATGGAGCCTGAAATCATGCTGTTTGATGAACCAACTTCTGCGCTTGACCCTGAAATGGTAAAAGAAGTGCTGCATGTCATTCAAGCTCTTGCACATACCGGAATCACGATGGCTCTCGTCACTCACGAAATGGCATTTGCGAGAGAAGTAGCAGACCGCATCTGCTTTTTGGACGGAGGCAAATTGGTGGAAGATGCGAAGCCTGCAGAGTTTTTCCAAAAGCCCAAGTCAGAGCGAGCCAGACAATTTCTAGACAAAATGATTTAGCGAACAAGGAGGTGGCACAGAACGTGAATGAAATGCGTGTGAAATGGCCGAACGGAGCGCGTTGTGCCGTCATGTTGAGCTTCGATGTGGATGCGGAAACCATTTGGGCAAATGGAAACAAACATATCGAAGGCGGTTCCAGTTTCATTCGGTCCCTGTCATTGGGGCAGTATGGTCCTCTGAGATCGGTCCCGCGAATTCTGGAGCTGCTGAAAAAATACGAGCTTCCAGCGACGTTTTTCGTGCCGGCGTGGGTAGCCGAGCAATATCCGGATCCATTTATCGCGATTGCCAAGGATGGCCATGAGCTGGGGCATCACGGTTATTTGCATGAGAGATTTGTTGATCTATCTTCCGAAGAACAGATGGATATTATTGAGCGGAGCCAGGCTGTTTTTAAGCGAATGGTCGGAAAGGAAGCGCGGGGATTCCGAACACCTTCGGGGGATTGGGCGAAGCAGACACCTCAATTGCTGCGTGATGCTGGATTTTTGTATTCTAGCTCCATGCGCGGGGACGACCGCCCGTACCGGACTGTCCTGGATGGAGAAGTCACGGACTTTATTGAGATTCCTCCAAGATGGGAGCTGGATGACTACGTTCAGTTTGGTTACAACATGTATCCTGCCGAGCCTGCTGGACAAGACCGAATTACCAGCCAGGAATGTGTGCTCGATAATTTTACGCAGGAATTTGAGGGCTATTACCGTTACGGGCTGTGTTATGTGCTAATGATGCACCCGCAAATTATTGGGAAGCCTGGCCGGATCTTGATGTTGGAAAAATTGATTCAACACATCAAGTCCTATCCGGATGTGTGGTTTGCGACAGGTGAGCAAATCGCTGAGTGGTGGAAAGAGAATTACTAGAGAGAAGGAGGGCGCGGAATGCCTGATAATAATATTGTCTGGCCGAATAACGCAAAGTGTGCGGTTACGGTGACAATCAACTTGGATGCGGAATTTTTTTGGCTCAGCATGTTTCCTGATAGTATTCATCGTCCGAAAACTCTTTCGATGGGGCAATATGGTCCAAATCGGGGGCTCGAACGAGTTTTGAATGTATTGGATCAACATGGCATTTCAGCAACCTTTTTTGTTCCTGGACGGGCAGCCGAGACATATCCAGATCATATTCGGGAAATTGCGTTGCGAGGTCACGAAATCGGTCATCACGGATATGCGCACGAAAACTTTGGGCATTTATCAGTAGATCAACAGCGTGAGGCGTTATATAGAGGGATGGAAGCATTGGAAAAGGTTAGCGGCATTCGTCCCGTTGGTTTTCGTGCGCCAGAAGGTGAAATGACCCAAGAAACGTTGAATCTACTGCAGGAGTTGGGCTTTATGTATTCCAGTTCCCTGTTCGGAGATGATCGCCCTTACTTCCATCAACGGGATGGTCAGCGAACCAATTTGGTCGAAATCCCTTTGCACTGGGAATTAAATGACTTTCCGTTCTTTGCGTTTAATTACACCCCCGCTTTTCCGGCAGGGCAGGGGAGGATCGCAAATTACACACAAGTCCTGAGCACTTGGAAAGAGGAATTTAAAGGATACTACGAGTTTGGATTGCATTATGTCGCCCAGTTTGATCCACAGACGATTGGCACTCCTGGGCGGATTGCCATGCTTGAGAAGCTATTGGAATTCATTCGAGAAAAAGATGATGTGTGGATCTGCAATGGGCGCGAAATGGCAGAATTTTATGGGGATAATTAAGCATGATGAACGAGACAATAT
Source organism: Brevibacillus sp. (assembly GCA_029240815.1). Next base: position 3,210 of record JARDZO010000047.1, on the reverse strand, counting down.
CGCTGATCCAAAGCCATAAGTCTATTCGGAAATATACGGAAGAGCAAGTATCTCAGGAAATACTCGATGCATTGTTCGCTTCGGCACAGTGGGCACCCACCTCCCATAATGTGCAGGCTTACAGCATTATCCATGTAAAGAACAACGAAACACAAAAAAAACTTGCGTCTCTCTGCTCTCAGAGATTCATTGAGACTAGCCCGGTACTTCTCGTTTTTTGCGCAGATTTCTACCGATTGCAAATGACTTGTGAGATGCATGGCACCCGATTCACAATCGGTGAGCCTGAAGATTTGTTGGTAGGTGCGGTAGACACAGCTCTTGCAGCCCAAAATGTGATGATTGCAGCAAGATCGTTTGGATTGGGCGGCGTCATGATTGGAGGGATTCGTGACAATCCCGAAGCAGTGAGTGAGCTGTTGCAACTGCCTCGTTACACGATGCCGATCATGGGCATGTGCCTGGGGTATCCAGCGGAAGAACCGATGCAAAAACCAAGGCTGCCCCAAAATACCGTCATTCACGAGGATGGCTATCAATCCGATCGAATACCCACCGGTTTGCAGCAGTATGAGATGATTTCTGCGGACTATTATCGAAAACGAACGAACGGAAAAGAAAATAGGGGATGGACGAAGCAAATGGCAGAGTATTTTGATCGAGCCAGGCGCGCGAACATCAGAGCCTATATTGAAAATCAAGGCCTTCTAACTAAATAGTTGATACGAGGGGTTCTTCTAATGGCTACCATTACTAGAACTCTCTTTTTTTACATCAGAGTGTATACTGACAACCCATTATTGCGATATCATATAACTGTTAGAAAAATATGAATTTGTTGACTAGTATGTGTGAAAGTAGGAAATTTGATATGTATCAAATCGGAGTTGTAGGGCCAAACACTTCGGTAGACAGGATTCTTGGTCTAGCTGATGAATTTGGGCAGGTCATGCGATTTATTCCCTTACCTTACAGCGAGTTTCAAGAGACACGCAGTATTGTTAAGGATAATGATCACCAAGTAGACATGTGGCTCTTTTCTGGAAAGCTTTCTTATCTGATTGCCAAGAGCGTGCTTGAATCGGACGAAAATCTTGTGCACATTCAACATACGGAGTCCAGCCTTTATCGGTGCTTCCTGCTGATGGCTTATCACCAGGGGAAATTTATCGAGCGTGTAAGTATAGACGAGTTATCCGATTCACAATTGGAAGTAGCCCTTCAACAGTTGGATTTCCCCGCTCGTGACCTCTATGTGAAAACCTACGATATTGATACCAATCCGGACGACTTGCTCGCGTTTCATCTCCAAATGTGGCGAGAAGGAAAAACAGATGGAGCTATCACCTGTTTTGAGGGCGTGTATCTGGAGTTGAAGGCGGCTGGTGTTCCTGCATACTGGTTTACTCCGAGTGAATTGGAGGTTCACCAAGCATTACGCATTTTGTCAGAAAGAGTAAGGGCATTTTACTTTAAAGATACTCAGATCGCTGTCGAGATCATTGAAATTGACGACTTTGATAAAATCGCTGAGAAAGCAAGAAATCCTTATCGTTTGCAGTATTTGGAGCTGCGTTTAAAAGAAGCCCTAATTCGCTTATGTGAGACAATCGATGGCTCACTGATGGAGCGCGGAAATGGACGTTATGTCATTTTCAGTTCTCGCGGAGCTATCGAGCGTAGGATTGACATGTTGAGAAATACAGTCGAGCAGCTTGCCCTCGAGTCGGATTCAACCGTCGCTGTGGGAATTGGATTTGGAGAAACGGTATTTTCGGCGGAAGTTAATGCGTTACGGGCAATACAGCACTCCAAGGAAAAGGCAGAGCCTGGTATTGTTATCGTTCAGGAAGATGGAAAGGTCATTGAATCGGCCGGAAAGGACCAGGAGCTATCCTACTCATACAGAATGGACGATCCGGAATTTCTTGATCAGTTAAAAAAAGCGAATGTGGGAATTCGAACGTATAACAAGATCGCAGCTTTTGTCAGAAAAATGGGGTGGACAAATTTTACCACAAAGGATTTAGCAACCCAGCTCCATCTTGATGAGCGAAATGTCCGTCGGATTATTACGAGTTTGACGGAAGCGGGTCTGGCGGTTTGTGTTGGCGAGGAGGCTACATCTTCGCGCGGAAGACCGAGTAAGATTTACCGTCTGGAGTAACTCATCAGGAACAGCAGAACGTCGACCAAATGAATAATCCCCCTCTAAGGAAGTGGGACTTAGAGGGGATGAGGAAACCAATTCAACTTTTAAGCATGCACAAGTTCAGGAGTTTGCAAATGTAGAGGTGGTGGTACTAGCCACCCTTTTTCTTTGCTGATGCGAAGCAACCTTGCGCCAGCTTGTGCTTTTGCAGTGTGGAGTTGGGCAAACATCATGGCAATATCTTCTCGTATGCATTGGCCAATAATTTGGCTGCAGGCGACCAATCCAGCAGCGAGGTCAGTAGCTACGCGAGCTGCAATCTCAGGATCGTTAAAGCGAGCACCTACTGGAATACTTTCGAGCGAAGCAACAGGACGTTCAGGTGGCGAAGGAGGAGGAGCGATCCCATTTGCCTTTAGAAGATTTTCGATCTGTTCGATTTCCGTCTTCATATTCCGAGTAAGGTCTTCAAGAAAGCCTTTTAAATCCTTATCACCGGTATGGTTGATGAAAGTTTGATACCCCACTAGCAACCCTTTCGTGGTTGAAAGATAACCCCAAACACCGAAGACTTCCCCATAATGCATAGGTTCATTCTGAGGATTACCACTTAAGATTCCCATTAATAGCCTCCCAGTATTCATTAGAGTTTTTAGATCCATGCGGGTTCTCCTGACGTTTCATTTTGACCCAAAGATAATGTTTGCAGGAAGACAGAGAATTATAAAGGTAATTTTACACATGAGATGAGTATAGAATGATATACGCTAATCGAATCACTGAATTAATAAAAGGTGAAGGGATAGCTCGTTGTTCAGGATAAGAAATAATAGTATTGGAAGATCTCAAGAAAGAATATTCTCAAATGAAGACAAACGAATGCCCGATACGGAATATTAGGGGGGAAGCCAATGAGAGCCATTGTATGCACGAAATACGGATCGCCGGATGTTCTGGAGCTCAAAGAGGTCGAAAAACCTACTCCCAAGGATAATGAAGTATTGGTGAAAATTCATGCGACAACTGTAACGTCAGGGGACTGTAGAGTTCGAAGTTTC
>JARDZO010000270.1 GCA_029240815.1 Brevibacillus sp. | reverse complement strand
AAATAGAGCCAGATCAAGTCCGAAGTGTATCGTGTTCGGGCTTTTTTCGCATGCCCTTTCGCAAAATCCCTTATTTTGGAGATTCCCTCCACTTTTCCAATAAAAAAAGGATATATCCATAAACATTCCGCATACATTTTAGTGAATTCTGAATTCAAACGGTGGAAAGGTGTTTGGTAAGGGTGGAAACTCCAGTAGCGATTAATGAACTCTATGCCAAAATAAACAGCTATGTCAAATCACTGACCAAATCCGAGCAGAAAGTGGCGCACTTTGTATTGGAGCGATTTGACGAGATTCTCAACATGTCCGTGACTGACCTCGCCGAACAAGCGAACGTAGGGGAGACGACAGTTTTGCGTTTCTGTCGGAAGCTGGATTTCAAAGGATATCAAGAATTCAAGCTGGCTCTTGCCAAAAATACAATCAATCCACTTTCCAATTTGCACAGTAACCTGACCGAAAGTGATCCGTTTCAGGTCATGATCCAAAAAGTCAATGCCTCGAATGTGCAGGCGATCCAGGAAACAACCGGGATGATCGACAGCAAAGAATTAAATCGGGCAATTGAACTGATCTTATCCAGTCAAAAAATCCATTTTTATGGTGCCGGGGTATCTGGTGTAACCGCCCTTGATGCCAAAAGCCGCTTTATGCGAATTGGATTATCTGCGGATGCCCTCTTAGATGCTCATCATCAGGCTATGGCAGCAGCGACTCTGTCTGAACACGACCTTGCCATCGGTTTCTCCGTGTCGGGCAGTACGAAGGATACCGTGGATGCTTTGACCATCGCAAAGGCAAACGGGGCAAAAATCATCGCCAGTACGCATTTTGCACGTTCTCCCATAACCAAAATGGCCGATGTGGTTTTACTGAATGGAGGGAGAGAGACGCCTTTACAGGGAGGGTCACTGGCAGCGAAAATCGCACAGCTGCACGCGATTGACTTGCTGTACACGGGTGTGGCCCTGCGAATCAAAGAAAAAGCGCTGTATTATCGGGAAAAAGCAGCAAAGGCAGTCGTGGATAAAGCCTATTGATCTCACGCCCGCCAAATCGAAAAAAGAAAGGATACGACGATGCTGGAAAAACTGAAGGCAGGGCTGGTGGTATCCTGCCAAGCTCTGGAAGATGAACCTCTACATGGTCCGCAATTCATGGAACGAATGGCGAGAGCTGCACAGGAAGGCGGGGCTGTCGGGATTCGGGCCAATGGCTTTCACGACATTCGCGCCATTCGAACCAGCATTGATCTGCCCATCATCGGAATCAACAAGCGAAAAATAACAGGCTTTGATGCTTTCATCACACCAGCTAAAGAAGATGCCCGACTCGTTCAGGAAGCCGGTGCAGACATCATCGCAATCGATGCGACGACACAGAGCAGACCGGAATCGTTGGAAGACTTGATTCGCTATATCAAAGTGGAGCTCGGCAAAGCGGTAATGGCTGATGTTTCCACTGTAGCTGACGGGATACGTGCCCAGCAGTTGGGGTGTGATCTGGTCGGTACCACCTTAGCTGGCTATACCTATGCGACCATGCAGAAGAAGAGCAAAGATCCGGACTTTGACTTGCTGCGAGGGCTGGTGGCCCAGCTGCACATTCCAGTCATTGCCGAAGGGAGAATCCATACGCCGGACCAAGCGAGAAAAGCTCTGCAGCTGGGAGCGTTCTGCGTGGTAGTGGGGGGCGCAATTACACGGCCTCAGGAGATCACCAGGCGCTTTCTGGAAGGGATGAAGGAATGAAGAAAGCCATTGGCATTGATATTGGAGGGACAAAAATCCGCGGCGGAGTCATCCGAGAAGACGGCAAGCTCCTGGCAGTTTGTGAAACACCGACGGAAGCGAAGCGCGGAGGAAAGGAAGTGATGGAGCGGCTTGCCCAGCTCATCCAACAGCTCTCTACAGAAGAGATAATCGGCATCGGTGTTGGAGCGACGGGTCAAGTAGGTTTGCAGGGGGAAATTTTGTCAGCTACGGAGACTTTTCCAGATTGGGCTGGAATTCATCTCGAAAAAGAACTGCAAGAACGATTCCAGCTTCCTGTCCATGTCATCAATGATGTGCAAGCGATGGCACTTGGAGAGCTTTCATTCGGAGCAGGGAAGGATGTGCAGGATTTTCTTTGCCTTGCACTGGGAACGGGTGTAGGCGGGGCGATCGTCTCCCATGGAAAGTTGGTTCGCGGAACGAGCGGGGCTGCTGGAGAAGTAGGGCATATGCTGTTCCACCCTGGTGGTCGACGGTGTCCTTGCGGCAAAAGCGGTTGCTTGGAGGCATACGTCTCCGGTCAAGCATTAGAGGCGCGTTACCAGGAGAAGAATGGCGTGAAAAAAGCAGGATTGGACATCATACGTGGAGCCCAAGAGAGTGATTGGGCCGCGCGTGCCTTAATGGAAGAATACGTGAACGATTTAGCACAGGGGATTGCTTCACTCGTCACGGTCTTGAATCCTCGTAAAGTGATCCTCGGTGGAGGTGTCGCGCAAAGTCTTCCGTATTATTTGCCAAGCTTGGAAGAGAAAGTAGTTGGCAGGCTGAGTCGTGCTGCTGCTCTGGATTTTGCTCTCGTCTTATCCGCATTGGGTGATGGTGCCATGTTGCTTGGGGCCGGCAGCTTGCTGTTTGATTCACAATGAGGAGTAAAGGAGGGACCGAGTGATGAATATACAACGAAAGTGCCTGTCCATGGTTGTAACAGCGGGATTGATCACGACTCTTTATGGGTGTACGAATTCTAGTAACCAGACGCCCAATCAGGCAACACCTCCCCCTAAGGCGGAAAAACAAACGGTTACCATGCTGTACTGGCCCGGACCAGAGAGCGATGCGATGCAAAAGGTAGTCGATCATTACAACCAGGCGCAAGGGACACAGGATGGCGTGGAGGTCAAAATGGCACCAGCTCCCCGCGAAGGTTTTTGGGAAAAGGAATCTGCAATGATGGGCTCTGACAACAAAGACATCGACATCTATTTCACCGCGAGCTATAAAATTGGGGAGCACAAGAGCGATTTGCTGCCTTTGGACGATAAGCTGGGGGACAGCCTAAAGCTTTATATCGGGACGACGATCGATTCTTTAAAAAATGGAGGGGAGACGTTCGCCATACCGACGGATGTATCCAACCATTTTATGTACTACCGGAAGGACTTAATCGACCGATTGCTAACGGATGCGGCTTGGCAGGCAACGTATAAGGAAGTAAGCAAGAAAATCGTGGGAAAAGAACTCACCCCCAAGAAGCCGGATGAGTGGAACTGGGATGATTTTAGCGCCACAGCAGCATTTTTTACACAAAGTCTGAATGCAGGTTCACCGACCCAGTACGGTACGGCTCTGCAGGCCAAAAACCTGATTTACAACGTCATGATCTGGGATGACGTTCTGTACTCCATCGGTGGGTCCTGGTATACGAGTGATGGAAAAGCGAACTTCGATACTGCAGAGACTAAGAAAGCACTAAACATTTATGCCAATCTCACAAAGAACGGGATATCGCCAGCGACCGCTTCGACGTTTGAATATCCAGAGACCAATCAATCTTTTCAAACGGGAAAGACCGCATTGATCTTGCAGTGGAGCGCTGCCTACCACGAACTGTCGGATCAGAGCAAGAGCGGACAAATTTTTGACAAGGTCGGAATCGCTCCCATTCCGGGTGACAAGCACGCTACACATGTACACTCCCTGGGCGTCGGTATCAACAAACATTCAGAAAAGCAGGAAGCTTCTATGAAATGGATGAAGTATTTGGCAACGGCAGAAGCGATGAAAACGTACGCGGAAAACGGCGGGATTCCTCCAGTTGCTGACGTATTGAATGGAATGAAAGACAAACGTCCGGAGTTTCCTTTTATCGCAGAGCATGTAGACAAATATGGCTATGTAGTCGATACCAGTGACAAAGTGTTCCCGATTCTGGAAGTATTAGCCAAGCATTTCTCTGCGGTGTGGGCCGGGCAAGCCGATGTCGATGAAGCCGCGAAAAAGGCCCAGGCTGAAGTCACGACTTTGTTAGGGAAGTAAGATTGTTGCAGCATTCAAAAAGCCAAGCCTTTTGGATGATGACTCCTTTGGCAGTGGTGGTGATCGCGCTCGTCGCCTTCCCCACCCTGTATGCTTACTTTGTGAGCGTGCATGACGCCCGGCTGTCAGGTGAGCCTGCATCCTTTATTGGGCTGCAAAACTATACGTCGATGCTGACAAACGCGTCCTTCTACGGTTCGATCTATTACAGTGCCAAATTCGCATTGTTTGCGACAGTGGTAGAACTCGCAGCGGGAATCGGCTTAGCCGTCTTGTTCAACCGAAAGTTTCGTGCAAAAGGGATGCTCACCAGCCTGCTCCTCTTGCCTTTGATGGTTGCTCCATCGTTATTTGCTCTTATTTTTCGCCTTATGTTAAACGAATTCGTGGGCGTCGTTCCCTATTATTTGAATCAGTGGGGGATTGCGGTCAATCCGTTTGACCCCATATGGGTGAACGTAACGTTGGTAGGGATCGACGCGATGCAATGGATTCCATTTGTCTTCATCATCGTGTACGCAGGCTTGACAACAATACCAGAAGAACTCTATGAAGCAGCGCGAGTCGACGGCGCGAATCCCTTACAAAGCTTTTTCCAGATCACGCTTCCGCTTCTGGTACCTACACTGGCGATCGTGGCTTTTCTACGAGGAATTGACGCGTTCAAAATCTACGACATGATTTATGTGCTGACCAATGGCGGTCCTGGAGAATTGACGACGAGCATCAGTTTGTTCATTTATAAAAAAGCGTTTCTGGAAGGAAATATTGGTGAAGCGACTGCTGCGAGCGTATTGCTGACCTTTTTGTTAGCCCCTGTGCTTGGATTGGCCATGAAATTCATTGTGAGGAAGGGAGCATAGCCAAATGAAAATCGCAAAACGAATGGTATTTTGGCTGCTGCTCTCTTTCATTTTACTGCTATTTTTGTTTCCCTTACTGTTAGATGTATGGACGTCCTTTAAAACGGAAGGGGATATTGCTTCTTTCCCGCCAAAGTGGGTGTTTGCCCCCACCTTTGAACACTATCAAAACGTATTCTCAGGGTCAGGATATCCCTTTGCGCAATTCTTCCTAAACAGCTTTGTCATCGCGGCTGGCACGAGTGCAATAACGGTTGCTATTTGTATCCCAGCGGCATACGCCATGGTACGCTACGGCTATGGTTTGAAGAAGTTTTTTTCCTTTATCGTCAGTCTCAAGCTGTTGCCGCCGATCGTATTTGCCATTCCCTATTTCGCCATGTATCAGTTCATGGGATTGCTGGACACCAAGACAGGTCTCATCTGGGTAGCCGTCATCATGAATGTACCGCTCACACTGATGCTCATGGTTGGCTTCATCCAAGAATTGCCGGTCGAAATTGAGGAAGCGGCCTTGATCGATGGTTGTTCCCCAGGCAATATTCTGGCGCGCATTGTGTTCCCATTGATTGCACCCGGTGCTGCTGCTGCTGCCATTCTCACTTTTATATTTACATGGAATGAATTTTTGTTCGTCCGCATTCTCAGTGACAACAACGCCATGACGACTACGGTGGGCTCCACCTTATTTATTCAAGCGTACGGAATTCGCTGGGGAGATATCGCGGCAGCCATCGCCCTGTCAGTATTGCCGCCATTGCTATTCACTTTCTTTGTCCAGCGCTATTTGGTGAAAGGATTATCGATGGGGGCTGTAAAAGGATAAGGGGTGCAAGGAAGTAGGGAGGAGACACGCTGTTGAAGGCGTGTCTTTTTTTACTGGGTCTTTGGCTTTTCGTTTACAGATAATTCGAGTTTTACTAAGATGTTAGTACCATGAGTGCAGTAGATGATTGTTTTTGTGGAAGATGATGCTGAGGTAACCGTGTGAGTAAGAGAGATAAACTTCACAATGAGTTTACGGAACATTTATTATGTTAACAAATATCGAGGTAACAAGGAGGCGAGTGTACAACTTATGCAAGAGCCAGAGAAAATTTACAACACCGCGGTGGAAGCGACACTCGAAGTAATCGGGGGCAAGTGGAAGCCGGTTATCTTGTTCCATCTCACATTTGGCAAGAAGCGCAACGGCGAGCTGATGAGCCTAATGCCGGCCGTTACGCAAAAGGTACTGACCCAACAGCTTCGAGAACTGGAAGAAGCAGGGGTCGTCACGCGAATCACATACAATCAGGTCCCGCCAAAAGTCGAGTATGAACTGACGGAGTACGGTTGGAGTCTAAAGGAAATTCTCCATCTCATGTGCAGATGGGGCGATACGCATATTGAAAGAGCCTACGGCGATAAAGCGTTAGTACTGCGTGTGCCTCCGCAGGAACAATCAATCCCATTATCCAAGGAAGATGATGATCGCGCTGTAAAGCAATATGAGTCCCATCACGATATGAAAGGCTCTTTCGTATTTCCTCAAAAACGATTGAAAGATTGCTCCAAAGAGTGCCCAACTGGAAGTACTTCCATAACCGATTAAACCAAGAAAACAGGAAAAGAGAATCAAGCTCCCTCTTGAATGGTAAAACGGGATGATAAAGGTAGAAATGGCCGTTATCGCGTACAAAATGACTTTTGGATTAATGAACTGCAAAATGAAACCAGAAAAGAAGGAGTTCAACTTTTCGTGTTTGTCTTCGTTCACTCTAGGCTTGTGCATCAGCATTTTCATCGCGAGATACACCATGTAAAGTCCACCAAAAATGCTCATCCAAAGCTTTACTTTGGGGATGAAACTAAATAGAAGAAGATTGAAGAAGCTGCTTAACAGAGCAATGACAGTAGTTCCAACCGCTACACCAAGAATAAACCTGAGTGTATGCTTGTAGCCAGACCTGCTTGCATACGCCATAGACATAATGTTATTTGGTCCAGGTGTAAACGAGGTGACGAGCACATATAACAAAAACGGAATCCATTGCATGGTGAATCAACTCCTTTGTGTGTTATGATGAATAAAACGTACGCTTTAACGTATGTACACTATGATTATACGATTCAGTCGTTATATAGCACAATAGGGGGATATTATGGAAAATATTAGTGCTGTGTTCGCGGAAAACTTAAAGACATTGCGGGCAACGAAAAAACTAAGCTTGGACAAGGTAGCTGACATGACTGGAGTAAGCAAGACGATGCTCGGGCAAATTGAACGGGGAGAATCAAATCCGACGCTGAATACGGTATGGAAAATCGCGAATGGATTAAAAATTTCCTTCACTGCTCTGATTCATCAGCCTCAGCCTGATACGGTTGTCGTTACTAGAAATGACATTCAAGTGATGCAGGAAGATCGTGGGAAATACCGTATATTTCCTTTTTTTTCATTTGACGAGAACAGGCGCTTTGAAGTGTACACGGTGGAGATGGATAAAGGGGCATACCTAAGTGCTGACGCGCATGGGGAGGGGACAGAGGAATTTATTTCCGTGTTTGACGGTGAAGTGACGATCCGGGTCAATAACGAGGAATTTACTATAAGAGAGGGAGAGTCCATTAAGTTTAAAGCAGATCGCGAGCATGCCTACCATAATTCCGG
>JARDZO010000269.1 GCA_029240815.1 Brevibacillus sp. | reverse complement strand
CGAGAAATCGGCGCTCTTTTTTTGCCTGCGTAAGGCATGCCGATTCTTGAGTGGCAATTTGTTTTCTCACCGATCTGGGGTAGAATATAGAGCGATATCATTTACGGGACGGAAAAGAGGAAAAAGAGATGGACAGAAAGCTGGATAGTGTGAAAATCGAGGGTAAGGACGTAGCGCTGCTTCCCGAATTTCCTGTGCGATTTGCGTGCATGGAGCATTTCGACGAGGAGCTGGACGACTACGTCAATGATTTCGAAGCGGCGCCAGATACATACCGGGCTGAATTGGTAGAGGACGAGAGCTTGGACAAGCGGTGTCGGGCATGTGGAGCCCAAGCCAAGATTGCGCTTTTGAAAGAGAAAGGATTGTAGACACGTGCAGATTTCGATTATTACCGTAGGGAAGCTGAAGGAAAAATATTTGCGCGAGGGGATCGATGAGTACAGCAAACGACTCTCCGCCTACTGCAAGCTGCAAGTCGTGGAGGTCAGCGACGAAAAAGCGCCGGAAGAGATGAGTGCGGCCGAGATGGAGCAGGTGAAGCGCAAGGAAGGCGAGCGTATTCTTGCACAGATCAAGCAGGATCAGTATGTCATCGCGCTGGCGATAGACGGGCAGATGTGGTCCTCGGAGAAGCTGTCTGCGGAGATGGACAAGCTGGCGCTGCATGGGCGGAGCCAGGTGGCATTTGTGATCGGAGGGTCGTTGGGGCTGGCTGATTCGGTGCTGAAGCGGGCGGATGCGTTGTTGTCGTTTTCTAAGATGACGTTTCCTCATCAGTTGGTTAGACTAGTGCTGCTGGAGCAGGTTTATCGGGCTTTTCGGATTAGTCGGGGGGAGCCGTACCACAAGTAACGGCAAGTTTTTTACAAAGTTTGGGGAGAGTTTCTCGCCCGTACCACACTTAACTCAAAAAACCCCATAGTGGCAAGGGGCCTTTGACTTGTCTATTCACATTACCGCATTTTTGGAACAAACAGCGCCTACTTCATCTTCGTAGTATCAGAAGTTTTCTAAAACAATTTTTCCGATGGTCCGTCCAGTTTCCAACTTCTCATGCGCTAAACGTAGGTTTGCTGCATTGATGGGCTCTAGTCGTTCAGTCAGTGTAGTTTTTATTTTTCCATCATCGATTAAGTCCGCCAGCTCATTCAGCAATTCGTGTTGTTTGATCATGTCTTTGGTATGAAACAAGGACCGTGTAAACATGAACTCCCATACAAACGTTACACTTTTAGAAAACAGCAAGTCCATTTTCAAACTCCCTGCCCATGTATCCTTGTTTGTAGGAACGATAGAGCAAATTTTACCTTGGGGGGCAATGACTTCTGTCATATTTTCAAGATGTTGAACTGTATCATTCAAGCAAAAGATATAATCTACGGTGTCGATACCAACTTCTTTGAGCTGGGGTTGAAAAGGGGTGTTGTGGTTTATGATAAAATCCGCACCTAGACTTTTGACCCATTGAATTGACGCTGGACGAGAAGCAGTACCGATGACAGTCAAACCTGCTAATTTGGCAAGTTGGATGGCGATCGATCCTACTCCTCCAGCTGCACCGATAATAAGTATGTTCTTGTTTTCATTTGCGTTTAAGCTAATTCCTAAACGATCAAATAGGCCCTCCCATGCAGTTATCGATGTAAGTGGTAATGCGGCGGCGGCAGCGAAATCCAAGCTTCTTGGCATATTTCCTACAATTCGTTCATCAACCAAGTGAAATTCACTGTTACTGCCTGGTCGAGACACACTACCCGCATAAAAGATCTTGTCCCCAGGTTGAAACAATTGGCAGTCAGGACCAACTTGTTCTACGATTCCAGCGGCATCCCAACCAAGAATTTTCGGTGATTCGGCTTCGTAGTTATGTTTTTCGCGAACGCCTACATCTGCAGGGTTGACAGAGATTGCTTTTACACGTACAAGCAAATCGCGGCCAGTAGGTTTCGGCTTATCCAAATGAAGATCAATAAGGCTTTCTGGATTGGATATTGGGAGGTATCGGTAAGCACCGACTGCTTTCATCTTTTGGTGAGTATTCATGGGTATCCATCCTCTCAAATAGGAAATGTTGTACAGTTGCATTGTAAATCAATCCAATTACTTTAAGTAAGTACGCATATTTTTATGGGATAGTATGAAAAATCAAACCATTGAGGGGAGAAGCTGATGGGAGACCGAAGAAACAAATATGGAGTGAGTCCAGATATGCAAGCATGTCCGGTCGAAACAACTCTGGATGTTATTGGTGGAAAGTGGAAGGGGATTATTCTCTATCAGCTCTTGGACGGAACGAAAAGATTCAATGAATTCAGGCGCCTTAATCCGGGAATTACGCAGTTTATGCTCACTTTGCAGTTAAGAGAGCTTGAGCGGGATGGCATCATTCATCGCGAAATATTTAAAGAGGTTCCGCCAAGAGTGGAATACTCCCTTACTGATTTCGGAAGGACTTTGGAACCGGTCATAACGTCTATGAAAGCTTGGGGGGAGTCTTATAAAGAGCGGCTTAATGAAAATCGAACGATATCACAAGGGGAGGAGGGTTAAAGGTAGATTGAGGTGCCTGAGATTGATAAGTTTCCACGTAATAACTGCGGAGAAGTTACCTCGCTTCTCATGTTTACAGGCTGTAACTCCTCCTGTTTTAAATGGGAAAAACAAGTTAAGCATTGTCATTCCTTGTCATAGAGTTAATCGGTTCAAATGGGAAATTAAAGGGTTATGCAGGAGGTCTGTGGAGAAAAGAATGGCTGCTTCAACATGAGAGATCTTGTAATAAGGAACATAGAGTAGATGTTTAAGAACTCAAAAGTACCTCGTAACACATAGCCACCTCTACTCTTGTTACCAGATTTACTTACAATATTTGCATGCCTGTTGTAAAAGGCATTGAAGAGATCGAGACAAACAAAGAGAAAGTAATTGTCTAACCCAACAACAACACCCCAGCAATCCCCAACATCACGAGCGCATTTATCGCCATATAAGGCTTGTGCCTTGCCCGAAAGAGATGAGCATGAATCGCCCCCAACATCAACACAGCGAGCAAAAGAGCAAACACCTTCAACACTCCAGGAATCCAGATCGCCACCAGCATCCCAATGGCACCGATCGTCTCCAGCGCCGCGATGACCGTCATGAACCACATCGGATAGCGGTACTCATTCCAATGTTGAACCATGCTCTTGGATTTCGTAAACTTCATAAAGGTGGATATCAGGAACATAACAAACAGTACCAACTGTCCGATCATTTGGAAGTCCAATTTAATTTCATCTCCTTCGTATACATTCATAAGAGGTAACGACTCTTGCAACCCATTATAGCTAGCATGGTGATCCGCAGGCTGTAGCCCAGCCTACACTCCTAGCAGAAACGGGGGAACTGTCACTGAATAAGCTCAAATACCTATCACGGATCCATTTGCTTCAGGCGCTGGATGACCTGGATATCCATCAGCTGGAGGACGACATTCCGATTGAACCAACCAGAAAAGGGACGATCATCGCTTCCCCTCATCAGGAAAAGCAGAAGCTCTACATGGTGAAGTCGGGGGCTGTTCGGTTGTATTCCATCACGGCTGAAGGCAAGGAGTTCACGCTCGATATCCTGGGGGCAGGGTATGTTTTCGGTGACCCGCTCTTCTCGGACAAGAATCCATATGCCGTCACGCTCGAGGATTCAATCATTTGCTCCATGGACCATGAGCGGTTTCAGTCGCTCCTTCGGGAAAAGCCTGAGCTGGGCATCCGATTCATCCAAATCATTTCTGAACGGGTAAAGGAAGTGGAAGAGCTCCTGGAGCATATGACATACAGCAGTGTGAGGAAAAGACTGCTCTTTCTCCTGCACAAGCTCTCGCAAAAGTTTGGGGCAAGCATAGCAGCAGGCACCGAAGCTGACGAACAAGAGTTGCAGGGGTGGGTCGAGCTGCAGGTGGAGTTGACGCATCAGGAATTGGCCAGCATGACGGGAAGCATTCGCGAGACGGTCACGGAGACATTGAATCAGCTGACGACAGAAGGCATCCTAAAGAAAAATGGGATGCGCAAACCTCTATGGGTCCATGTCGATCGGTTGCAGGCTGGGTTACAGGAATTGAGATAAGACGCAACGAGCGGATGAGTCGCGTCTGAAAGCCGGGAGTTTTTCTTTTGAACCATGCAAGGCCCACTCATGAAATGGAATTCATCGTTAGTAAAGGAAATTGATGAAATGGAAATGACCTTATAAAGCATCCAGATAAATCGAAACTACTATTGCCACGATTTGGCCAGATTATATAGATAAAGCGGTAATGCCGAAGCTGTGAAAAGGGAAAAAGGATGAGGGTCGTAGCAAAAGACTCCTCCGATCTGGCTCAAATCTTACATAAATAAATCAAAAGGTGATCCGCATGGCAAAAACAATTGTTGAAAAACTAAATCTACAACAGTATAAAAAAGTAGCAGTATTGAATCTGCCAGAGGGTAAAGACTATTTTTCGGAGCTTGCGGAATTTGATACAGAGCTGAACGACGACAGCAGATACGATCTCATTTTTGCTTTTGTGCTGGGTATGGAAGCCTTAAAAGAACTGGTACATCGAGTGATTGAAAAAAATCATCTGCAGAATAACGGGTATCTCTATCTTGCCTATCCCAAAAAGGGGAATAAAGTGTATGCAACGTTTATTCATCGGGATGATTTACTTCAAGGATTAGGGGCAGATGAGAACGGTTATGTCGGGGAGAGCAACATCAAATTTGCCCGGATGGTAGGGCTAGATGATGTGTTTACGGTTGTCGGGCTAAAGGAAGAGGAGCGAAACAAAAAGCAGGCCTCGACGAAAGCGAGCCAATGCGTAGACGATTACATTGATTCGATCCCCGAAGTAGAAAAAGATTTGCAAGACACTCCCGAGCTGCTTTCTCTCTACCAATCACTGACTTCGGGCTACCGGAAAGATTGGGCATGGTATGTGTATAGCGCGAAGCAAGAGGCAACGAGGGAGAAGAGGCGCGAGGAAATGAAAATGATCCTCGGAGCGGGATACAAGAGTCGGGATCTGTACCGTAGTAGGAATAAATAAAGGTTGGGGCTGCTAAATCGCAGTCTCTTTATTGTATGACTTCGTGATGGCATGCAAGGGGGGTGATGAATGTATTGCAGACCACAGCCGAGGCAGTAAAGCTGCAGACGCGTAAACTGGAGGGCTTTGATCTCATTCTGGTCATTGAAATTGGCTATCCATTCAAGTAACCATTCGATATGGAGCACCGTGCCGAGACATTACGATGCATGTGGAAGAAGCATCCTTTTGAAGTTAGCCCCTTGTCAATGACTTGTATTTTAAATTAAAATGTCTCAAAATAGAGATATTGTCGTTTGATAAATGTTTTGCAAGGCAGAAATAATGAGAACGAGATAGATGAAAGGGGACTTCCCAGTGGAAATAGGTTTGAGTACATTTGTTGAAACCACGCCGGACGTGAAGACGGGCGAGGTCATCAGCCATGCGCAGCGTATCCGTGAAGTGGTCGAGGAAATCATCCTGGCCGATCAAGTAGGTCTGGATGTCTTTGGGGTGGGCGAGCACCATCGGAAGGATTATGCGGCATCTTCACCAGCGATTGTACTGGCTGCCGCAGCATCGCAAACGAAACGGATTCGACTGACGAGTGCCGTCACGGTGCTTTCGTCCGCTGATCCTGTTCGCGTATTCCAGGACTTTGCGACACTCGACGCGATATCAAACGGACGTGCGGAGATTATGGCAGGTAGAGGTTCATTTATCGAGTCATTTCCGTTGTTTGGCTATGATTTGCAAGATTACGATGAGCTGTTCGATGAGAAGCTGGAGCTGCTCCTGAAAATACGTGCTTCTGAAAAAGTAACCTGGAGAGGCGGGCATCGGCCAGCTATCAACAATCTGGGAGTATATCCTCGTCCGGTTCAAGATCCTTTGCCAGTGTGGATTGGTAGTGGAGGTAATGCGCAATCTGCTATTCGTGCGGGTCTCTTGGGACTACCGCTCGTTCTGGCGATTATTGGGGGTCGTCCGGTTCAGTTTGCGCCGATTGTCGATCTTTATAAGAGAGCGGCAATCCAGGCGGGCCACGATCCATCCAAGCTTACGGTTGCCTCGCATTCTCACGGCTTTGTCGCAGAGGACACGGAGACAGCGGCTGATAAATTTTTCCCTTCTACCCAGCAGGCCATGAATGTGCTGGGACGTGAGCGTGGGTGGGGGCATTACGATCGTTCGAGCTTTGATGCGGCGCGAAGCTTTGAAGGGGCGCTGTATGTAGGCGATCCGGATACCGTAGCCCAGAAAATCATTCATCTACGTAAAAATGTAGGAGTCACTCGTTTTATGCTGCACGTACCAGTCGGCACCATGCCGCATGAAGATGTCATGAATGCGATTCGTCTGCTGGGGACAGAGGTGGCGCCGCGGGTGCGGGAGGAAGTCTCCCGATGGGAAGCGGAGCAGTGAATTGTCCATAATTGAACGCTCCCCCCACTTAGCTCACTCGTGTTCGCTTGAAGTGGGGGATTCTTGGGTAATGGCTTCCACTGAAGCCAAATGGACCAAGCGATCCCTGTGCGACCCACAGTTAAGTTAGGGTGATCCCTAGCAATCGAAGTCCTTCTTGCTCAATATTCCTGCTGGCATTGATATCGCGATCATGGACGGTTCCACAGGATGGACATTCCCATTCACGCAGGTTGAGATCCTTTACCTGTTTATTGCGATATCCACAAGATAGATAGGAACACAGCTGACTGGATGGAAACCGTCTGTCTACGATACTGATGATTCTTCCGTACCATTTCGCTTTGTATTCCAGCATGGATCGAAAGGCAGACCATGAAGCATCCGCGATTGATTTTGCCAGCTTGTGATTTTTAACCATGTTTTCCACTTGCAAGTCCTCCAAACAGATCACTTGGTTTTCGCGAATCAGCCTGGTGGACAGCTTGTGCAGAAAATCGTGACGCGTGTTGGTGATCTTCTCATGCAAGCGAGCCACTTTCACCCGTGCTTTTTCCCGGTTTTTCCCTCCTTTCTGTCTGCGAGAAAGGATTCGTTGCCATTTTGCCAGTTGCTTTTCATACTTGCGATAATTCTTCGGATTCGCCATTTTTTTACCGGTTGAAAGTGTAGCAAAGCTCTTGACGCCTAGGTCTACTCCTACTGTTTGTTCTACTTGTGGAAGCGGTTTGATTTCCACTTCACAAAGAATCGAAACAAAGTACTTCCCGGATGGATTACGTCTGATGGTAGCGGACAGGATACGGCCTTCTACTTCTCTTGACTTGGCGCATTTCACCAATCCCAGTTTCGGAAGTTTTACCTGATGACCGACGATGTCGATATTTCCATTGGTATACTTCGTTGTGTAGGATTGCACAGGATTCTTCTTGCTTTTGAATGTTGGCTGATCGTTTTGTCCCTTGAAAAATCGGGTGAAGCTGTCGGCCAAGTTTCTTACCATCGTTTGAATGGCAATGGAATCTACTTCTTTTAGCCATCCGTACAACGTTTTGAGAGCAGGAAGTTGAGAGGAGCAGCGA
>JARDZO010000268.1 GCA_029240815.1 Brevibacillus sp. | reverse complement strand
GGGTTCTGTTCGAGAGCTTTCAGATTCTCAATGGGAGTGTAGGCTATATCTGCATGACCAGATGTCAGCATTTGTTCCCGAACCACATCTTCTGCGATGATGCTGATGAATACTTTTTCAAAATTTGTATCCAGCTTACCCCAATAGTTATCATTTTTGGTCAACAGAACCTCTTTGTCTGTTTTATAGGATTCCAATTTCCACGGTCCTGTTCCGGCTGCATGGCCTTCATTAAACCAGGCTTCGTCTTTATCAACGACATTCGGACTCATGATCCAGGCAGCCAGTGACGCCCCGGCAATGCGTTCAAACGGAATCGGATTTTTCAAATGAAACTTTAGCGTGAACTCATCTGCCACCTCCATTTTTTCAACGGGTGCCCATAGATACGCGCTGCCTTTTCCAATTTTTATCGTACGATCAATGGATTTCTTCACGGCTTCTGCATTCAAATCAGCACCATCGTGGAACTTTACCCCTTGACGAACGAAGAACGTCCAAACCTTTCCGTCTTCACTATGCTCCCATTTCTCTGCCAATGCGGGAGAAAACTCTTCCGGACTTCCTGGGGGATTTACCCACAACAAGGGTTCATAAATATTGGCTAAGTAGGCGGATTCCGTAGAAACGGAGATGCTTGGATCCCATGTGGTTACGGAAGCTGCTGTGGCCACTTTTAACAGCTTTGGTTTTTCGCCGGTGCTTTGCGTTTGTGCTTCTTTGCTGGAAGAGCCGCATGCCGATAACATCATGATTAGCACTAGCACAATCGCCGCCATTACTGAAAATGAGCGTTTCTTCATTCTGATTTCCCCCTTTGGATATGTTTTTTTATCTCTTGGTGATCAAGTTTCGCTCATCCTGAACACTACTCTTCCGTTTACCATCGTCAGAACAACCTTTGTTTCGAGTATTTCTTCTGCCGGAACCGCAAAAAGATTGCGATCCAGCACAACGATGTCTGCCAGTTTCCCCGTTTCCAGGGTACCGAGCTCATGTTCTCTGAAAACTCCGTAAGCTGGAGTAGCCGTATATAACTGAAGTGCCTCCGCGAGTGTAATCCGTTCGTCTGGATTCCACACCGCTTGATCGCTATGATCGATACGGGTAACAGCCCGATAAATGCCTGCCATCGGATTTAGCCCAACGATCGGGAAGTCGCTTCCGAATGCTATCGTTGCACCTGCCTCTTTCAGCGATTTGACCGCCCAGGCGTATTGGCTTCGCTCCTCTCCAA
Organism: Brevibacillus sp.; assembly: GCA_029240815.1. The sequence goes on along the minus strand of JARDZO010000268.1, from coordinate 6,339 downwards.
TATTGGCTTCGTAGGCGTGGCGGGGTGTCGCGTACAGATGCTCCGGCTGCATCGAGGCGATGACACCGAGTTGTTGGAAGCGATGTATATCGTCGGGATGAATGACTTCCACATGTTCAATGGAATGGCGAGAGTCGCGTTTTCCATTGATGGATTGCGCTTCCTTAAATGAATCAAGCGCCAGTCGGATCGCTGCGTCACCAATGCAGTGAAAACGAATGCTGAAGCCATCCCTATCGGCTTCTGCCACCCATTTCTTAATGACTTCCGGTGAGAAGGTCGTCTCGCCGCACGTGTCCGGTTGATCCGTATATGGTTCGATCATGTAGGCAGTATAGCCAGAGATTACGCCATCGATAAATTGCTTGAGTGCCACAACACGAACCATGTCTGACTGGTATCGTGCACGCAACCGCTTCACACGTTCGATATCGCCGTTCAGCTCCGGGAGCAAATGCATCCGCATGGTCAGCTTGTCTTCTTCGGCAAACTCCTGAAACAACTCGAAACTCTCCAGCTTTTTAATCGAATACATGTCATTGATCGAGGTAACACCCAGTTTGGCTGCATGGCCCAGGAAGTTTTGAAAGGAACGGGCTTTTTGCTCTTTACCAAGCTCATAGGCTCCATCCGAAACCAATGCGATTGCGGTCTCGTACAGAATACCGTCCGGTTCCCCATTTTCATCCTTGCTGATGATGCCAAATGGAGGCGCTTCCGTATCGTGGTTGACGTTCATCACTTCAAGCGCTTTGCTGTTTACCCACACGTAGTGACCCTCCGAATGAAACAGGACGGCTGGTCGATCTGGAAGGATACGGTCCAGTGAGGAGCGATGGGGAAGTTTTTGATTCACCCAGTGACCTGAGTTCCAGCCGAACCCCATAATCCAGGGGTCGTTTGGCCGTGAAGCCGCATAAGCGCGGACCAACTCAACCGCTTCTTCTTCGGAGCGGGCTTTATGCAGCTGGGCGCCGTCCAGCGAGAGAGAACCCCACATCACATGCAGATGAAAATCATGAAAGCCCGCCATGATGAGTTGATTCCCAAAGTCGTACACCTTTGTATGTAAACCAATCCACGCATTCATCTCTTCGCGGGAACCAATCGCTGTGATCTTGTTGTCAATAATGGCGATGGAAAGTGCTTCAGGTTCATTCGTCAAACCTGTGAATACCGCTTGGCTTGACAGGACAGCATCTGCTTTTTGTTGAATAGACAAGATCTATCCGCTCCTTTTTGATATTTGAAGGCTTCTATTTCAGGCGATACGTTTGATAAGCGCTTTCACAAGGATTTCCAGTTGTGAGTTCAAACCTTCCCTCCGCCAAATTCATGATGATGGAAAACACGGTTTTAGCAGTATCCGAACCTTCCCCATCATTCGATAGAACTTCTCCATGGCGGCAAATGCCAACGGGATGTCCAGCATGGTTTGTAAAAATTTGTTTAAAGATCCCCGCTTCAATCGATCCGGTCTGCGCTTTCAACAACCTGGTAGCGACCCCTTGGCGCAGATGCGTATCCGGTATGCCGACTCTTTTCGTGTCATCGACGCTAAGCATGCGGGGAGCGACAAAATGATTCGTATGAGTGAGGTATCCATCCAACGGATAGATCACATCATAATTTGTCGGCGTTGCCTCTACATCCACCGTCTCGCCCTCCTTATGGGCAATCAGATAATTGGCCGAAGTACCACGCGGAAGTCTGGTTATCTGTCCAACAGCCTTAGGAAGAGTATTGCTATTCAAAATGCCCCTGAGGACGATGTGGATGGGAACGCCTTCCCCAATCTCTGATGTTCCCAAAAAATTCATGCATAGACCCAGCCCTGCGCTGTTCAGCCCGATCTTTCCAACGATGCCCGCTTCCGTCACCATTAAAATAGTCGGTTTTGGCGGCTGTTCAATTTCTGCTATGATCATCCCTGGCTGGATTCTATGATTCCAGTCCCAGTTTTGACCGAGTAAGGTTACTTCCTCTTTTGTCACGACGGGAGTTGCCGCCAGGCACGTGCATCCATCCAAAACGGAATGGGACTTCCCGATGTTAATGATGACCTCACTCCGGGCATTGAGTACCACGAGATCGAGGAGATCCAGATTCGCCCCCTCACTCATTCCTTTGATCTCATCCATAATCTCCTGATCGTACTGTTCGATCCAAGGGATGTACGATGTTGCGTAATCTCTGGCAGCGTCCCAAGCAACGTCGTACACATCATGAAAATACTGTCGGTACATCTCGATGTTTTGTACGATTTGCTGCTTTGCGAGTTGTCCCATTTGTTTTCCGCGTTCGATTGCCGTACCGCTAACCGTTATGTGGGGAAAAGCTTTCATGTTAACTACCTCCATATCTTGCTTTCATCCATCGATAGAACTACCTAAACTAAACTAAACTAAACTACCCTCCCAGTCGTTAAATGACCATTTGCAAATTCAATGCCAATTCAGAAAAGCGCGATAACATTCACTATTGTGAATGTTATCGCGCCAAATCGATCCATTATTTGATCACAATGATTACATGTGATCAACATTTGAATCAGTTGCGTATTTTTGCTGGTACAGATTCAACTTCCTGACAAACGTGGGTTGGCTGATCTTGAGGGCGAGAGCCGCTTTACGTGTCGACTTATGCATCGCCAGGGACCGTTTAAGCTTCTGGTATTCAAACAGCTCGACCTCATCTTGCAAACACGTGGGGACAAACTGATGAAAATTACCGAAGATTTCTTGCGGAACATGTTCAAGCAAAATTTCTTTGTTTGAGCTTGTAATCGTCATCCGTTCGACAACATTGCTCAATTCTCTGATGTTCCCCGGCCAGTCGTATTGACAGAGGAGTTGGATAACATCCGGATCGATCCGAATTTGGATCGCACGTTTCTGTTGATAGGTTTCGATAAAATGCTGGATCAGATACGGAATGTCATCCTTTCGATTACGCAGCGGCGGTATGTGAATCGGATACACCTGAAGCCGATAATAAAGATCTTTACGAAATGCCTTCCGCTCGACCATTTCCTCCAGGTTCTGATTGGTCGCTGCGATAATCCTCACATCGGACCGAATCGTTTTTACACCGCCCACCCGACGAAACTCTTGCTCCTCCAAAACCCGCAGCAGTTTCACCTGCAAATCCAGCGTCATATCGCCAATCTCATCCAAAAATAACGTCCCGTGATTCGCTAATTCAAATACTCCCGGCTTTCCCTCTCTGTTGGCTCCTGTGAAAGCACCCGACTCATAACCAAAAAACTCGCTCTCCATCAGCGCCTCGGGGATCGCCCCACAGTTCACTTTGATAAAGGCTTCATTGGCACGCTTGCTGTTTTTATGGATGAACTTGGCGATCACTTCTTTCCCCACGCCGGATTCACCGCGAAGGATCACCTGGGAATCAACCGAAGCGACTTTTGCTGCTGCAGTTAAAACGTCAATCATTTCCTTGCTGTGTGCAATTAGCCCATCCAGATGAAGCTCACGCTCTTTCAAGCTTTTTAGCTGTTCCAAGTAGGTTTGGTTCATTTGCTTGATTTGTTCCAAGGCTCTCTTTAGCTCGTGCAAATCAGTCATATCGCGAACGCAATTTACGACGTAAATAATTTCATTTTGCTCGTTGAACATGGGCATGCCTGTTGAAATAAACTCTTTTTTTCCATGCTCATCTACCACCTGCTGCATCGTGGTGACCGGTTTTCTGGTTTGCAATACTTTTACCGCACTAGATTCATTGTTCTTCCGCCATTCCATATCGTTTATATTGGTCCCAATCAGATCTTGTGCAGTCCGTTCTGCCATTCTTTCGTACGCTTTATTTACTTTCACAATGTTGCACTCGTGATCTGTAATGAGAATACCGTCGGAAACGAGATCTAACAGGATCTCCCATTCATGTGAATCGAACATGATAGCCCTCCCCGATTGCGCCGTTTTACCAGCATTTCTTTTCGCCGTAAAGTTTCCCTCTCCGATTCTCTAGATACTTCATTGGTTGTTCCTCTCTGACTCGATACACGTCCGACAGGTCAAGAGAGGCAACAATCAGCTCTTCGTTGTTTCCTCCCTTCTCAAGAAACATTCCATTGGGTGTAATGACTGCGCTTTCCCCAAAGAACACCGTGCTTTTCTCAAGACCAACCTTATTGGCTGCAGCTACAAATAGTTGATTTTCCAACGCGCGGGCTCGCAAGAAAATTTCCTGATGCGGTTCATATGGAACACTGTGCGCATTAAGGACCAAAATTAATTCCACGCCTTGGATTGCATATATTCTGGATAATTCCGGAAACTCGACGTCAAATGTCATCATGACTGCGATCTTCCCTGCCGGTGTTAGAAAAATCGGGCACTCTTCTCCAGCCGTAAAAAACTCCTTTTCTTTGTCGAAGAGGTGGATCTTTCGATAGACCCCTGCAATGCTTCCGTCTTTCTCAATAAAGGCTGCCGAATTGTAGTAGCGGTTCTTGTACACTTCAGGAAAACCGATAACGACACCAATTCCAGTCTCCTTCGCTTTTTGACGAATCGCTTGAATGCTGGGACCATCCACTGTTTCAGCTAAGTCTTTTACCTTATCTTGAATGTAAAATCCGGATAGAAACAATTCCGGAAACATCACATAATCGACGTTTTTTTCCTTGCATGTCTGGATCGTTGAGATCGTACGATATAGATTTAATTCTTTTTCGTATAAAGAGCCTTTGAGTTGTGCGAGAGCAATCGTCAACATGGTCTGTTACCTACTTTCATCACGAAATTCTTTTAATTTTCTGGCTACTGTAGACTGATCAACTTGCAATACCTCGGCTACTTTATACGTGCTTTTATATAAGTTGTACGCAGTGACGATTAATTTTTTCTCTAGCATTTTTTTTGCTTGCTTCAACGGCATCATGGGACTTTCCACTTCTTCAGAAACGGCTTGCTTGTGCAAGGAGTGAAAGAATGCCGGTAAATGTTTAAGCTGAATCTCATGATCATCCGTAATGATAAATAATCTTTCGATGATATTTTCCAGCTCCCTCACGTTTCCGGGCCAGTGATATTTCTTAAATACCTCCTCGACTTCAGGATGAAATCTTTTAAAAACGCCGTATTGATTGATTTTCCGGTTCAAAAAATGACGCGCCAAATATTCAATATCCTCAATTCTTTCTTTTAGCGGTGGGATTTCGAACGGAACCACATGTAAACGGTAATAGAGATCTTCACGAAATCTTTTCTCCTGTACTAACCCTAGTAAGTTTTGATTGGTTGCTGCAATGACTCGGACGTTAAGAGGTACCGATTTGGTCGCTCCCAATGGACGAATGCAATTTTCCTGTAGGACTTCAAGAAGCTTAACTTGCAGATTCATCGGCATTTCGCCTACCTCGTCCAAAAAAACAGTCCCTTCATTTGCCGCTTCAAAGATCCCCTTCTTTCCTCCTTTTAGTCCGCCCGTAAAACTTCCATTCGTGTAGCCAAATAGTTCAGCCTCCATAAGTGACTCGGGTATTGCTCCACAGTTAACCGATACAAAGCTTTTACCCGAGCGACTGCTGTATTTGTGAATCAGCTTAGCAATCATACTTTTCCCGACACCTGATTGTCCGAGTAAAAGGACGGTCGAATCAACGTATGATACTTTTTTTACAATCTCCATAACCTCTGCCATTTTAATCGAACGGGCGATAAAAGGGGTTTTTGTATCGGCAATGTCTGCTTCTTTTCGAAAAAAGGAGGAAGTTTCATTTGTTACGGACATGGCAACCAAGATTTTTGAAGCATCTTTGATAATCAAAAATTGAAAGGGAGCAATCTGAACTTGCACCATTTTCCCTTCCTCTAAAGAACCTTTCTTCTGTTCAACGATGGTTGTGAGAATATGTACGGTTTCCTCATCTTTAGAATTATCACGCAATACTTTCAATTGATTGGCATTAAAGATCTCCTGCCAATTGTTTTCAATGACATGCAGGATCCATCCGTGATTTTCCGTTACACTCCCGATCAATTCAGCATCCCCCGCTCTCTCACTTGTAATGAAAAATTGCACTTCGATGATTTTTTGCATTAAATGTCGCTTACGCAGAATATGAACAGGAAAAAACACCTGATTACATCAGGATAAAGATGTAATTTTACATTATTTGTGCTTATTATAACTTTGCTAGCTTAGTTTTTACAGTATTTTATGAATTGGCATTATATTTGCAATTTATATGGGTACCAATCAAAAGGAGGAAGCATTTTATGAAAAGGTTACTTACTGATACGGTCACCATTGGATTGATTCAATTGTCTAGCGGGGAAGACATCACGACAAATGTAAATCGTACCATCGAGA
>JARDZO010000267.1 GCA_029240815.1 Brevibacillus sp. | reverse complement strand
AGTTACGCCTAATGCTGTCCAGCCTGCATATACTTGAGGCTTTCCAAAAAGAATGTCGGTCAAGGACAAGAGATCCCAATATGGATCGTAGCGAAACGATTCGCCGGCATAGCTCTGGTAAGCAGTCAAAAAGGCATCAGCTGTCGCTGCGTCAAACAACTGCGCGAGATTCACCCGACAGTGGCCAATATCGATCCCGGCTGGTCCACGGCATGCATTTACCCAATCAACCACCCCACTCACGGTGTGATCGGTCCACAAAACATTGGTCGGATGGTAGTCTCTATGTATGAAGCACTCCCTGAATGCGGGATATGGCTGTTTGACATATTCGATCACTGATTGCCAGACCTGAGGATGTTTCACCCATTCCGGAGTTTCCAGCGTATGAATGTCATTGTAGGAAAAGTAAGACCATGGGAAGTCGCATGCTTTCTTTTCATGGATCCGCACGAGAGCTTGTGCCAGTCCGTTTACCCACCCTTCCATATCTTGCGGGTTCAATACAACGGCACCTTCTAATCTGGTCATTAACACGGCAGGCACGCCGCACCGCTCTCCATAATCATCACTTGCAATGAGCTGTGGAGTAGGCAGTCCTGGCCCGGCTGCGAAACGAAGACTTTCTGCCTCGTGTAAGGCCAGATCGGGCTCAGCACGCAGCCAATCCCGATTGTCGAACTGACGCACGACAACCTCTCGTTCTCCATCATTGACCTGTAAAGATATCCTATGAATCATGGAAGAGATTCCCCCGCACAGCCGCTGAACGGAAAGCACCTTTCCTTTGGGATCCACAGAGTTGACTACCCACTCCAGGACACGCTCCGGAAGTTTATTTTCAAAGATAGTATTCATGGTTTTCATCCTTTCTCGCGTTGTTAGCTTAAAAGGGATTGCAGGCAGGTTGCTCGAATCTAATGTTTCATACATGATTGATGAACAGGAGTGTTTGAAATGGGGAAACTCTTTTCAGAGATATTACCTGAACACGAAGCCTTCATTCAAAAGCAACGTATTTTTTTCGTAGGATCTGCTCCTCTAGATGGAGAGGGTCACGTCAATTTGTCGCCGAAGGGATATGACGTTTTGCGTATCTTGTCCCCCACGGAGGTCGCTTACTTGGATCTGACGGGAAGCGGCAATGAAACGAGCGCTCATCTGGACGAAAACGGGCGCATCACCATTATGTTCACGGCATTTGAAGGGCCTCCCATGATTTTACGATTGTACGGGAAGGGCCGTGTCATCTTACCCGAGACACCCGAATGGGAGCAAATAGTGAGCCATTTTGAACCTCTTCCGGGTGCGCGTCAGATTATTGCTGTAACCTTGCATGCGGTAAAAACTTCATGCGGCTATTCCGTTCCCTTCTTTTCCTATTCTGGCGAGCGGGACACCCTACAGAAATGGGCCGAGGTCAAAGGGGACGATGGACTTCTCTCCTATCATCGAGAGAAAAACAGCGAAAGCATGGATGGGCTATTGACCCCTATTGGGCGGCGATTTTCTGAGGTACCGGAGTCCTCTACCTAACGTATTACCATATGGATATCAAAAAAGGCATGCGTGAATTAGGCATGCCTTTCTCTTATCTTTTCCAGAACATCTTCCCAGCGCAGCTTCATCTCTTCTCTCACCTGTTGATCGCTCAAATTCTCTTGATGAAAGCTAATGGTCGTTTTGTTCGCCTCCCCGCTCAAAAAGCGAATTTGCAATGTACTAGGCTTTTGCCACTCTTTCTTCTTCCAGGTCAGACGGATTTGAAGAAAGGGCTTCACAATGCGAAACTCCCCGCTGATTCCTTCCTTAGATTCAAAGCTGAACTTGGGTTCAATTTGTATGGAGGAGAACGTTCCCAGCCAACATTTCAATCCTGGTTCTGACATCAAAAAGTCCCAGGCTTCTTCAGGAGAAATGGCCAGCGCTCTCCTCACCCCAATTTGAAAGCCCGCCCTGGCAGTCTGTCCTACTACTTTTTGTTCCACGTTCCTCTTCTCCCCTTTACACATTCACTTGAGATCTACCTTCGTAAAAAACCACCTTCTGAGTTGATGACTTGGCCTGTGATCCATTGGCCCTCGTCACTTGCCAAAAATACCGCCAAGCGCGCAGCGTCTTCCGGCTGTCCCATTCGTCCTAATAAAAAACTTGGCAAAAGCGAGCGTTCTAGCTCGGCAGACATCCAGCCGGTATCGGTAGGACCCGGGTTGATCGCATTCACGGTGATCCCCAGTGGCGCTACCTCCGCAGACAGAGTGAGCGTAAAAGCTGAAATGGCCCCTTTGCTCGCCACGTATGCCAGTTCACCGAGCATTGGTCCTTGATCCTGGCCAGAAGTGAGATTGATGATTCTTCCCTTTTTCTGATTGGATTGTTGCAAGCGACGAGAGAATTCCACACTCAGTAAACAAGTCGCTCTTACATTTACTGCGTAGTGCGCATCCAATGTTTCGGCATCCAAGAGCTCGAAACCATCCCGGGTGGAGTAAGCGGCGTTGTTAACCAGAATTGTTGGCGCACCTACTCGTTTTGCAGCAGCATCAAGCAATTTCGAAGGGGCTGCTGGATCAGACAAATCGAATTCCATACCCTCACAGCGAACTCCATACTCAAGTAGTTCCTTCTGAAAGGTGCTCGCCCAATCTGATTCAGCCTGCCAATGGGTAAAAAAGAGATCCGCTCCCTCTTGTGCAAAGGATCGGGCAATCGCTGCTCCTATGCCTTTTTTATGACTAACACCGGTTATTACCGCGATATCTCCTTTGAGTCTGGTCATGGTTTCACTCCTTTTTCGCCCTGACTTTACTACTATTCTATTTGGCGTAACGATTGTCTTTTTCCTGTTTTTCCAAAAAAATGATTTGCGCACAAGCAGCGTTGTTTTACAATGAATGGAACTTTTCCTACCTAAAACGAGGAGGATTCCCGATGGATGAATTCGTCAATCTGCCTCATACGCCACTTTCGCAGACATCTATAACCACCGCGCAGGCTCGAGCCTTGAACCATGTCCAATCCAGTGCACGGTTATTGCAAAATCGAATGCACGAAAAAGCAATGGCCATCCTCTTGAATGCCGGTATAACATCCGTGACGGTTGAAGATTTACTGGAAACGATCAACGAGCATGCTCGCGTCACTCTCAACTTTCATCCGGACCGCATCCTGCCAACTGGAATCACCGTTATTGAGGGTCTCCTGTCGACTGGTATGTATCAAAGCCAGTTTGTGACCGGCGTTACAAATGGTAGCCGCACAGCCTTTCCTGGTGGGGATCGTGATTGCTGGGAGGAAAAATTGTTCGGCGGTTCATACCAGTCTTCTAGCGTACTGGAGAAAGAACGTCCCAAATACGGCGCTCTCAATCTCATGAATTATGCGGATGGCGCTTCCCCTCGTTTTGGCTCGTGCTATATTCAACTACGCCCTCATCTGCTACGGCGTTGCACCTTTACTTTCGGTGACAGTCATACCGGGCCCGAGCATTTCGGAACAGGAGATTGCTTTGTTGGTGTCCTCGCCGCGCTCCTTCATAGCGTCGAAACCACTCGGGAGGCGCTCGGTTCACCGGATATGGATATACCAGCAGTGGTCAATCAGCTCATGAGGCTCCAGCAGATTGATGTTGCGTCGACGGGTCACCGGGTCGGTCGAGCCTTAGACGACTATGTGGAAGCACAAGTACATGGAAACATTGAGTTGTCCACGGATGTTGAGGCTTTATTTGCTGATCCTTCCTATCTAAATACGCACACGGGTTCACAGCTCCAGCAGTTATGTGAAAAGTACGCTATCAAACTTATCTGGCATCCGGGATTTCGTATCGCCGTACAGGATGTGCCCGAAGACTTTCGCGGGCCAGCTATGCCGCCGCTTGCCGCGAGAATCGATCAACAATTCGGGTTATCCTCTGGCGAGCTCGATGCCGCCACGATCGGGAGAGCTGCAGCTGACTTTTGCCACCAACCAGACAACTGGCAAGATTGGGACACGCCAGACGTGACATGGCAACATCTGAAGCAGATCTGGCACGTTCTCGTCAAACTCGGGAGACAAGCTCCATAAACGAATCAGCAACAGTTTACCGTTAACTCTGTATTACTCGCGTGGTAGTTTTTACCTTCACGTACTTCTCCACAATAAAATAGCTTGACCCAATACAGATGCAGCTGCCCTCACCAGTTGGCGGCTTCATCTGTTTGATGTTCCTTCATCCATAAATATATTTATGATTGAGGCACTAAAACATAATTTGTTTTATAGTTGAATCAGTCTTAGAATAGCCAATGTAACAAATAAAAAATTGGGGGAGGCTTTATACATGTCAAAAAAAATCTTGATGGTCGTTACGAATCATTCACATATTCAAGAAGAAAAACAGACGGGAATCTGGCTGTCTGAATTTGCGGAAGCTTATCTTGGCTTTACTGCTGAAGGCTATGAGGTCACCGTAGCCAGCCCATTGGGAGGAAAAGGACCCATTGATCCCGGCAGCGTAGATGAAAACACGCCACAAGAAATACGAAATGCTGCTCCCCTCCTAGAAAACACGGTCCAACTGGAAGAAGTGTCTCCAGTCGATTTCGACGCGATTTTCCTACCGGGTGGCCACGGTACGATGTTCGATCTACCTGATCATCCAAAACTGCAGGAATTACTGCGAGATTTCTATGAGACAGGCAAAATCGTTGCGGCTGTTTGTCACGGCCCGGCGGGATTGGTTGGAGCGACATTGTCCAATGGGCAGCCACTCGTTGCCGGTAAACGCGTAAATGCTTTTACCGACAGAGAAGAAGCGGATACCGGTCTTAGTTCCTATCTTCCATTCTTGCTAGAGAGCAAAATCCGCGATCTCGGTGCTATTTTTGTGGCAGGACCAAACTGGTCCACTCATTATGAAATGGATGGCAATCTGATCACTGGGCAAAATCCCCAGTCTACTCTTGCCGTAACCAAAGCGGTCATTGAAAAACTCGGTAAATAATAAAAGGAGGCTGACAGACAACTGATCAGCCTTCTCCTCTTTTGCTCGTCATTTTATTCATTTGGAGGAAACTGCATGAATACCGATCATGTTGCACATCGCTCTGGCGATGCCGCAGCTTCGCATAAAGGATCAACGATTGCCCTGTACGCGCTCACACTGGGGGCATTTGCCATTGGAATGACCGAATTCATTATCATGGGATTGCTTCCGGAAGTGGCGACCAATCTTCACGTATCGATCCCTACGGCTGGTCTGCTCATCACCGGCTATGCTCTGGGGGTTGCTATCGGTGCGCCTTTCATCACGATCGCCACACATCAGCTGCCGCGAAAAGCACTTTTGCTGTTGCTTATGATTCTTTTTATTGCTGGTAATGCGCTAGCCGCGCTCGCACCGAACTACACCGTTCTGATGGTAGCTCGCATATTGGCTGCTCTAACGCACGGTTCCTTTTTCGGAGTAGGATCTGTTATTGCAGCGCAGCTGGTTCCCAAGGAAAAACGCGCTGGAGCTATCGCCATCATGTTTACGGGATTGACGTTGGCGAACATCCTCGGTGTTCCCATTGGAACGTTCTTGGGTCAGGCTTATGGATGGCGGTCGACGTTTTGGTTGATCACAGTAATTGGCCTCATCGCATGGATCGGCATTGCCCTGCTCGTTCCTAAAGTCAATTCCAGTACGTCCAGTCTGCGCCAGGAACTCGGCGTTTTACGTCGCCCTACTGTGCACGTTGCCCTATTGATGACGGTATTTGGCTTCGGGGGAGTTTTCACTGCGTTTACCTACATTGCTCCCATATTAGTCGACATCACAGGTTTCTCACCCAGCTCTGTCTCTTATATTCTTGTTTTGTTTGGCGTTGGGATCACACTGGGCAATATTTACGGGGGGAAGCTGGCGGACCGTTCATTATTACCATCGCTTATCGGCATTCTCGTCTTGCTGGCTGTCGTCCTTGCTCTATTCAGCCTTACGGATCAAAATAAGATATTGGCCTTGATCACTGTATTTATTCTAGGGGTAGCTGCTTTCGGTACCGTTCCGGGACTGCAGCTGCACATGCTGAACATGGCAAAAGAAGCCCCTACCCTCGCATCTACGCTGAATATTGCTGCCTTCAACCTGGGTAATGCGATGGGTGCTTACATCGGGGGCGTGGTGATCGATCTGGGTGTAGGCGGCGGGCTGCATGCCGTTCCTTGGGTCGCTTCTCTGGTAACAGTCATCGGCATTCTGTTTGCACTGTGGGGCGCACAGCAACAAAAACAGAAGTTCCACGCGTGAACGAGGGGCAAACGTGGCTTGCCCCTCTTTTTTCATCATTACCATAACCGTACGATGAAAGGAAGTGAATAGGATGGACTTTGAATGGTACCGAAGCTTCATTTGTATTTATAAGCATGGATCCGTATCGGAAGCTGCCAAGACTCGGATGATGACCCAACCCGCCATGAGTCAACATCTTGCTTCTCTAGAGGCTGAAGTGGGAGAGCTGCTCTTTACGAGAACCCCGCGAAAAATGGTCCCGACAGAGAGAGGAAAGGAACTATACACGCGATTGGTTCCTCTCATTGAAAAGTTGGAAGAGACGACGCAAAGCTTCAAGACACTTTCATCTCCGACACTTCCTGTAGTGAGAATAGGCTCCGCTCACGAGTTTTTCCGTGAAATGATCGCGCCGCATCTGAGCAGCTATCCCATGCGCGTCATCGCCCACTTCGGCATCGCTTCTGTTATTCTCGACTACTTGACAGAGGAGAAGGTCGACATCATCGTAACCTCACAAAAACTTGCCGCGCCTGGTGTCGAGTATCTTCCTTACATCCGAGAAGAGTTTGCCATAGTGGCACCCCATGACTTTCCCGAGCCTGCCTTTGACGATCCAGATGAATGGGAATCTTGGCTGTGCTCTCAGCCATGGATGAGTTACGGTCTGGAATTGCCTATCATTCGCAGGTTTTGGAGGGAGCACTTTCATAAACGCCCACAAATGCAGCTCGCGCATGTCTTGCCTGATTTGGATATCATCCTGAGAGCGATTGAACATGGTGCCGGCATCAGCCTCCTGCCCACATACATGCTGACGGACGTTTTGCAGGCTGGCAACGTGAAAATCCTATACCCTGCCTACAGGGTGCAAAATGACTTGTACCTGGGCTATTTGATAAAAAATCGAAACGAACCGAACTTGAAAATGATGTTGGGGTTGCTAAAGAAACCGCTGCTAGGGTAAATGGCCGCTATCTTCTGTACAGAGTTAATAAAGTTTTAGACTGATTAATAAAGTATTAGACTGGATAATAAAGTTCTAGACTGGTGGCCAAGTTAAAGTAACGGGTTCGATAGTTTAATAGAAGGCATAAAACCCACATTTAGTTTGTGGGTTTTGTTTTGGCTAAAAATCAACAACATTTAACCAAACACAAAAAAATGCATCTTGATAGAGCGAGATCAAGCGAGAAATACGAAAACAACGGCGTTGAAATAATAACGAACCTTAAGTGGTTCGTTATTATTTTTTCGGGAAATCCGCTACATAACCTCGATTAATAATCCTCGTCTAAGTAGACACTACTTTGGATGGATCTTATACAGGTTTCAAATATAGAAACAAAAGG
>JARDZO010000046.1 GCA_029240815.1 Brevibacillus sp. | reverse complement strand
AAAGAGGAAAAATGGCAAAAATGTCGAACTGATAATTCTGTATATCTAAAAAAAGCGGAGGTGTGTCGTGTGGAATTGAACATACCAGAGATTTACAATTTTGCTGCACAGGTAGATGAATGGGCTATCAAAGACCCTGGCAAACGAGCCGTTTGGGAACTGGATGAACAAGGAAATGAGCAGATCCTGACCTATGAGGAGCTGCGCCGTTACTCCAATCGCATCGCAAATGGGCTGAGCTCCATCGGGATCGAACAGGGAGACAAGGTATTGGTCTTGGTCCCTAGGGGAACCACAGCGTATGGGCTATACCTCGGTCTGTTGAAAGTCGGAGCCGTCATCATGCCTGGATCAGAGATGCTCCGGTATAAAGATATCGAATACCGCGTCAACCATGCGAAAGCCAAGGCCGTTATCGCTTTTGATGGAATCTTGGAAGAGGTGGAGCCGACGCGTGGACAATGTGAGACCCTCAAACATTACGTTACGATTGGTGACAGCAAGGATGGTTGGATCAGCTTGGCGCATTTGCTGCAAGATCAGGATGAGGAATTCTCTTGCGCCCAAACACGCTCTGATGAACTTGCCTTCTTGTCGTACACTTCCGGTACAACTGGTGGTCCAAAAGGCGTTATGCACGTGCACGGATGGCCGGTTGCTCACATGGCTGTTGCAGCGGCACAATGGCTGGATGTGAATGAGGGTGACACCGTTTGGGCTACAGCAGGACCAGGATGGGCGAAATGGATATGGAGTCCGTTTGTCTCTACGCTGGGAATGGGGGCAACTGCGTTTGTCTACAAAGGGAGATTTGGAGCCGAGACTTATTTGAATATTTTGCAAAAGTATCCTGTCTCTGTCCTATGCGCAACTCCGACAGAGTACAGGCTGATGGCCAAAATATCCGATTTGGATCAATACAAGCTACAGGCTCTGCGCTCTGCTTGTTCGGCTGGAGAACCACTCAATCGGGAAGTCATCGACACTTTCCGTCGTGTATTCGATCTGACCGTACGTGACGGCTATGGACAAACGGAAAGCACATTGCTCGTTGGGACTTTCGTGGGGATGGAGCCAAAGCCAGGTTCGATGGGACGTCCGTCTCCAGTGGTGCGCACCGCGATCGTGGATGAAGAGGGCATGGAGCTGCCAACCGGTAAAGTAGGCGACATTGCCATTGACCGGAATATGATAGCGTTGTTCAAAGGGTACCTGGATGATCCAGAACGCACGGCAAAAGCATACCGGGGCGACTGGTTCGTCACAGGGGATCAAGGACGCATGGATGAAGACGGTTACATCTGGTTTGAAGGACGATCGGATGACATCATTATCTCAGGTGGCTACACGATTGGACCATTCGAGGTAGAGGATGCACTAGTGAAGCATCCTGCTGTGGCTGAGTGCGCTGCCGTAGCCAGTCCTGATCCAGAGCGGGGAAATGTCGTCAAAGCATTTGTGATCCTGAAAAAAGGAAACACACCGTCAGACGAGCTGATAGCAGAGCTGCAGGAACATGTGAAGACGTTGACGGCTCCTTACAAATACCCGCGAAAAATAGAATTCGTCGAAGAATTGCCTAAAACCACGTCTGGTAAAATCAGAAGAATCGAACTGCGTCAAGCGGAAAAAGAGCAGCTGCGATCTTGATCAACAGCCTTACGGAAATGTAAGGTTGCAGTAAGTGGATTCGATGGGAGCATGCCTGTATTTCCCCTACAATGAGAGTCAGAAGTAAGGTAGGGGGAATGCATCATGAATCACATTTCAGCGTCGGCTGTTCGGAAAGCCGAACCTCTCATTGACATCAAGTCTGCTGATATATCGAAAAAAGCAAAACGAACTTGGAAAAGACAGTTCCTGTCTATCGTCATCTTGATGCTCGTCGCAGCTCTCTCGACACCGGTCCTGGTGACGTGGGCAGGGAATTTGTGGATCGATCAGAACAAGTTGGACCATGTCGAGCAATTGGCAACAGGCTCTTACGTGAAACTCGATGAGATGCCAGACTACGTGTGGCAATCCTTTGTTTCGATTGAAGATCACAGGTTCTGGAAGCATCATGGAGTGGATTTCGTCGCGCTAGCCAGGGCCGTTTGGGCAGATATTCAAGCAGGCTCCTACGTACAAGGGGGCAGCACCATTACGATGCAGCTCGCGCGTAACCTTTTTCTGACTCAGGACAAGACGATTATGCGAAAAGCAAAAGAAATCGCGATCGCCTATCAGCTGGAACAGCGCTATAGCAAAAAAGAATTGCTGGAGATGTACCTGAATGTCATTTACTTTGGCCATGGACGCAATGGGATCGGATCGGCATCACAGCTGTATTTTGGAAAAGAAATGCACAGGACAGGCTCTACAGCCATCACGTTGGGAGAAGCTGCCATCCTTGCCTCCCTCCCCAAGGCACCGGAAACCTATTCACCCTTGTATGATTGGCAAAAAGCCAAGCAGCGTCAAGCTGTAGTCCTCGGGCGTATGGTGGAGCTGGGAGTGATTACGAAAGCGCAAAAGCGGCAAGCACAGACGGACACGGTGGCAACAGAGCGATCAGAGACACCCGCGTCGTAATTCACGAAAACTTCTCTGTCAGCAGGCAGGGAAGTTTTCTTAGTTTCGCGAAAGAAGGAAGAATGGGCACGAGCATATGCGCTAAATGAAAACTACCCAGTGGTCTGAGTAGTCGAATGGTTCGGTGTTATGTAGTTCGATTGACGGCCTTGCTCAAGGCATCTTCCAAGACATGGGCATACTGCATGGTCGTCTCGATCTTGGAGTGTCCGAGCTGTGCTTGCAATTGATGCGGGTCCGGATTCAATCGCAAAAACTGGGTGGCAAAGCTATGCCGTAGCTTATGCACGGACAGGTCAGGTATCCCAAAGGCTTTAGCGTATTTTTTGACCAGCTTCTGTACCGAGCGGACCTCGATCCTGTGCCCGTGGGGATTGGCAGAGGAGACCGCGAGAAAGACGGCATCCTCCTGCGAAGAGGGGTGGTACTTGTCACGCATCAGCAAGTAGCGTCCGAGATACTCCTTCCCCCAGTCACTGAAAAAGGGTGCGTCTTCTTTTCTGCCTTTACGGATCATCTTCAACTGGTTCTTTTCCAATACGATGTCGGATAAATTTAGACTGACGATCTCGGAAACACGAAAGCCACCGGATAAAATCATGGCGACGATAGCAGTATCTCGGTCCCGGTTTTGCATATGGTACTGTTGCTTTTTGGTCGTGTGACAGTGGGAGAGGTACCCGTTATAGACGAAATCGACGAACTGGTAAATTTCATCATCGATCAGGATTTTAGCCCTTATCGCATGAGCGCGGGCAAGTGGCGTCATCTCCGTCGTTTCCACTTCTATTTTGGCGAGCACATTGCGTGTCAGATACGATTCGCCATTTTCGTCTTCAGCAAGAGCAGCTAAATAATGAAACAACGACTTGAGGCTGGAGATTTTACGGCTGATCGTCCGGTCGCTGTATTCTTTTCGAGAGCTTTTGGTTGGATTGGTCAATAAGGCAGCACGCTCGTAGAGATGGGACTCTTGTAGGTAAAGGATGTAGCTTTCCACGGTTTCCTTCTTTAACTCGTTCAGATCTGACAAAGGGATTTCTCGCATATCGGTTGTGATTGTCAATCCTTCGGTCATCATCCAGCGAAAGAAAAAGGAGAAATCACGCAAGTAGCCGAGCAGCGTAGACGGCGAATTTTTTTTCGTCTTTTTATGCTCGATGAATTTTTCTACGTACCATGGATAGGCACCGATGGATTGCAAAAGCTGCAGAGCGTCGCGCTGCTTGGTCACGGACATGCTGGCACCACCAATCAAGTGAAGTGTATACGAACATATATTCTAGCAGAAAGAAAACCGTCTGGGAATTGTTAATTGCGCTATGGACAACGCTTTCCCGGCAAGTTATAGTAAGTATGTACATAAATCGTAATAATTACGTTTTGTTGAGTTAAAGGAGGAAAGATTATATGGCAACTTGGGATTTGACTCAAACCAAGCATCATGTCCTGCTGTGTAATGGTGGGAGTTGCAATCGAAATGGTGGAGAAGAAGTGACGGTGGCGATCCGGAATGCGATTACAGAGGCTGGTTTGGATGATCGAGTTCACACCACGAGAACACGGTGTAATGGTCGCTGTGAAGATGCATGTGTCATGATCGTTTATCCAGAGGGAATCTGGTACCAGAACGTGAAGCCTGAAGATGCGTCGAGACTGGTTGAGGAGCATTTTCTAAATGGAGAGCCAGTGGCTTCCATGATTTCACATCGGTTCGAACAACAAGGGTTTGTTCGTGATGAAAACGCGATTCCAGGCATTTTAAAATCTGAAAAAAACAAGAAGTGATCATAAACCGCGCTTTAGCTAAACAGCTGGAGGGTGGTTTTTTTATGTTCATCAGGTATTTCCTGCATCAAGCTATTGAATGGCTAAGATGGTGAGTTAAGGAGAAATTATGAGGAATGCTCATTGAAAAAGCGTTGAAAGCGCTGTCTTATGTGTCTTTGTGATATGGACATATAGAGAAAACAGTGGTAACCTATAGGTAAATAGAGTTGATATTAAGCGTTTTTATGAATTTTTATATGTCCGTACGTAGTGCACACTTGTTTTTGTGGAAATTACTTCCGATGGGTACAGGTGTTCAGAGCTACGGCTGAATGATGGAGGGATTTGACTTGGCGAGCAAAACATTGGCATCTTTTTTACACGACAACCTGGCAGATCTGAAAAACAAAGGACTCTACAATGTGATCGATCCATTGCAAAGTGCGAACGGTCCAGTGATCACCATTTCCGGAAAAGAACTGATCAACCTGTCCTCGAATAACTACTTGGGACTTGCTACTGACCAGCGTCTGATCGATGCCGCGGTAGCTGCTGCCCAGAAGTATGGTGTAGGGGCGGGTGCGGTTCGAACGATTAACGGAACGCTGGAGCTTCACGTGCAGTTGGAAGAGAAGCTTGCAACCTTCAAGCACACAGAAGCAGCGATTGCATACCAGTCAGGTTTTAACTGCAACATGGCCGCAATTTCTGCTGTGATGGACAAAGATGATGCTATCTTATCTGACGAGCTGAATCATGCCTCCATCATTGACGGCTGCCGCCTGTCGCGTGCCCAAATCATTCGCGTGAATCACTCGGATATTGATGACCTTCGTGCCAAGGCCAAGGAAGCAAAAGAGTCTGGCAAGTACAAGAAGCTGATGGTGATTACAGACGGCGTATTCTCGATGGATGGCGATATTGCGAAACTGCCGGAAATCGTCGAGGTCGCTGAAGAATTTGACCTCATGACGTACGTCGACGATGCACACGGTTCAGGGGTACTGGGCAAAGGTGCGGGTACCGTCAAGCACTTTGGCTTGTCCGACAAAATCGATTTCCAGATCGGTACGTTGTCCAAGGCTATCGGGGTAGTAGGAGGTTATGTGGCAGGACGCCAAGAGCTGATTGACTGGCTGAAAGTCCGCAGCCGTCCGTTCCTGTTCTCGACTGCACTGACTCCCGCTGATGTAGCTGCATCGATTGCTGCTATCGACATCCTGCTAAACAGCACAGAGCTCCACGATAAGCTTTGGGATAACGGTCATTATTTGAAAAAAGGGTTAAAAGAGCTCGGCTTTAACATCGGAGCAAGTGAAACACCGATCACGCCTTGCATCATCGGGGAAGAGCAACAGACCCAGGAATTCAGCAAACGACTATACCAAGAAGGCGTATACGCTAAAGCGATCGTGTTCCCGACTGTGGCGAAAGGAACTGGCCGCGTGCGGAATATGCCGACTGCTGCACATACAAAAGAAATGCTGGATCGTGCCCTTGGCATCTACGAAAAAGTTGGGAAGGAAATGGGGATCCTGAAATGAAGAAGATACTAGTTACAGGAGCTTTAGGTCAAATTGGGTCAGAGCTCGTTACCAAGCTGCGTGAAGTGTACGGGGGAGACCAGGTTATCGCTACAGATATCCGCAAAAGAGAAGATGATCCAGTGGTGAAGTCAGGTCCATTTGAGATTCTCGATGTAACGGATGCCAATCGGATGTTCGAGATAGCAAAAACGTATGAAGTCGATACGATCATGCATCTGGCTGCTCTGTTATCCGCAACCGCCGAAGCAAAGCCGTTGCTTGCCTGGAACCTGAACATGGGGGGACTGGTCAATGCTCTCGAAACAGCACGCGAACTGAACTGTCAGTTTTTCACGCCGAGCTCGATCGGTGCATTCGGCCCATCGACACCGAAAAACGGCACGCCGCAAGACACGATTCAGCGTCCAACGACCATGTATGGAGTCAACAAAGTGTCAGGTGAATTACTGTGCGATTACTATCACCAAAAATTTGGAGTGGATACGCGGGGAGTGCGGTTCCCCGGCCTGATTTCGTACGTAGCTCCTCCCGGTGGTGGAACAACGGATTACGCAGTTGAAATTTACTACAAAGCGATTCAAGAGGGTGCTTACACCTCCTATATCGCAAAAGACACCTACATGGACATGATGTATATGCCAGATGCTCTGAATGCGATCATCACGCTCATGGAAGCGGAAGGGTCCAAACTGAAACACCGCAATGCTTTCAATGTGACGGCGATGAGCATCGAGCCGGAGCAAGTAGCGGCAGCAATTCGCAAGCACATCCCTGAATTCAAGCTTTCCTATCAGGTCGATCCGGTACGTCAGGCGATTGCCGACAGCTGGCCGAACTCCATTGACGCTACCGCTGCAAAAGAAGAGTGGGGCTTCACTTTCCAGTATGATCTGGAAAAAATGACCGAAGATATGCTCGCAAAACTGCGGGGAAAGCTTCTCCAAAAGGTTGGATAACATAGTTGCAAAGGTAAGACTGTCATCGCTGGGTTGGATCAGCAGTGGCAGTCTTATTTTTTTCCAGTCATTGGGTACTTTGGATATTCCATGGGGAAGAAATATATGGTAGAATGATATGCGAACGATTGTTCTGGGTGGTTGTTACAGCTTTTTTCCCGTGGACATAGTCACTGCCCTAAATCGTAAGCAGAGCGCGCAAAGGAAGGTGTCGGAATGGAGAATGACCGGTATGCTGAAATCGATGCGGTGATTGAATATATTCACCGTCATATAGATGAACCGCTTCCACTTTCCCGTTTGGCTTCGTATGTCGCTTATAGCCCGTATCATTTTACTCGTATTTTCAAAGAAAGAATGGGTATTTCCCCTCTGTATTACGTATCTTCCTTGCGATTGCAAAAAGCAAAGGACTTGCTGCTTCAGACCAACCTGAGTGTCCGAGATATCGGGCTGGAGATCGGTCAGCAGAGCCTGGGCACCTTTTCTACCCGATTTACTGAGCGGGTAGGTGTGACACCCAGCGTCTTTCGCAATTCGGTACATGGCACCGATGCAGACCTCCTTTCTTTACGCAAGTTTCGAGATTGGCAGATGGAGAAACCGCCTTCTCCAGGGAAAGCGTGTGTAGTAGGATCCATTCATGCGGACATTCCTTTTGAAGGAGTTATTCTTGTAGGTCTTTTTGCTAAACCTATTCCAGAGGGACTCCCGCTTTATGGAACAGTCCTTTCTTCAGTAGGACATTTCAGTTTTACGGATGTCAAACCCGGTACCTATTACTTAATGGCAACTTCGGTACATTGGGAGATGCAGGCAAAAGAAATCTTGCTCCCACACTCGACCTTACGTACTAGATCCAAAGAGCCGATCGTAGTCTCTTCTGAATCGATTGTCCCTCATCAAGATGTCTGGCTATTCCCGCCACGCCCCGACGATCCGCCTATCTTAATCTCTCTGCCCTTGTTGATGAACCAGTTCTTAACAAGGTACGCAAATCGAACCCATGGACAATAGAAAATGTAACCAACGGTAAGTGAAAAGGAGAGAACCCTGCAGTAGTCCATGACAAAACGCCCCTACAAATATCCGTAGGGGCGTTGATTACTGTTGCATGTCTGTCTGAAGTGGAAGAAAGATCAGTGTTTCAAATGCAATACTTCTTCAGGATTTGCGACCATTCGACCATAGTATTGCTGGGAACGAAAATTGTGAATCTCTTGACAGGCCTTTGCCATTTTTTCGAGGATAATTTCCTGCGGCAAATCAGCATTTGGACTCCAATAATATATCTTCATTTCATAGGTCTCGCCATTTTCATCTTCCCAGCTGTATTGAATCCGGTCCGCTTTCACAAATCCGTTTTTTTGATAAAAATGGACTCGCTTCACTGAATCTTCATCTTGTCGATCAATGGGCTCTACTTCAAGAATAATGTCTTTGCCTTTATCTTTGAGCTTATTGATTATCTTCGTGCCGATTCCATGTCCTCGTGTAGCAGGATTAATCAAGAGATAATCGATGAAGATAAACGTGGGAAACTCAGCGTACAGCAATAAATATTCGTCCGTTTCTTCTTTGTGATAGGTGTCCTTTTCATTGATTAACGCCTGTATTTGCCCTTCATTTTTCATTTCATATTCTGGAAAGTATTCATTTAAACGGTCATACCATTCCATGAGCATTCCCCCATTTAATCACTCGTGATGACCTTCATAGGTTGTACAAGATTGCCAAAAACCAATCAAGTCGACTTAATCCCAATAACAGGAGCGTATCCACCTCGGATTCAGCCTGGTGGAGGAGGTCTATGAGGCTGCGCGGTTGGCAGCTTCTTCTGGGGGAAGTGAAGGCACGGTTTTTCTGGTAAACAGCAAGTCTTGGTGTTTCTTGGTGTAGATATCACTCGAGAAGCATATAGCAACGGAAATGGACAAGGATCACTAACACGAAAAAGCAGCGACTGTCTTGGACTATTTTCTCGTCCAAAACGGCCACTGCCTTTCATTCTGTTCAAACGATTTACATCTTTATCCTTGCCTGCTTGAGGGAGATGGAGTTTGCGATTGTCGTCCATACATCCGTCGATTCAGAGCCGACGTACCAGTAAGCGAGGCCGCCAATTTGCCAAGTCAGGCTGGTTTGAGCTTTCAGACCCAAGGAGCGGCTTTCTTCCAGCCAGATCGAGTGGGATGCACCTTGTTTTTTGAACGTAGAGCGATATTGCCCAATAGAGTCGTCCCACTTTGTAGTCGCCTTGTACTGGGAAATTAATTGATACGACTGAGGAATGCTAATATCAGTTGATTTCAATTGGCCGCCTGATTGATACCAGTCGCGGGTATAAAGAGGCATTCCAACAATCAGCTTTTGAGCGGGTATGTCGTCTAGAACACCTTTGATCACATTCTCAAACCATGGGAGTGACGCGACAGAGCCTGCCTTTGTGCCTCCTACCCAGTGCTCTTCATAAGCCATCAATACGAGATAGTCGGCATACGTCGCCAGTTTTGAAAAGTCGAAAGGTTCACTCCAATCCGTTCCGGTATCGGGAGGAACATCGACCGACAGAACGGCGCCTTTGGCGTGCAGAGCAACCGCAAGTTCTTTAATGAATGCAGTAAAGTTATCCCGGTCTTCAGGATTGAACCCTTCGAAGTCCACGTTTATTCCGTCTAACTGATACTTGTCTACAAAAGAGCTGAGCTTTTGTACAACTGCTGTACGCTTCGTTTTGTCGGATAGTACCGCGTGTGTCGTAGTGGGATCAAATTGGTTACCAAAGAGCGCCCATACTTCTTTTCCATTTTTCTGTGCCCATTTAACGAGAGCAGCATCAGAATAATCGCTTACCGACCCGTTCTTTTGCAAGAAGTACCAACGAGGGGAAAGCGTGTTGACGCCAGATTTTTGCACTTGGGCAATAAACTCTTGGGTTGTGGACTGATACTGCCATCCCAGGGAGACCAGTGGTTTTGCCGAAACAGACTGTGCATTCAGTTCTTCCAGAATTCGTTTCAAGATGACCGCCGTCTCTTCTCGAGAAAGAGCAGCAGCCGGACGGAAATAGCTCTGATAGCCAACCAGCCATTGTTTTTTCATGGCGGCGCTAACAGACGACCTAGCCCAGCTAGAGATGGCATTCGCATCTTTTACGGACGGATTTGCTGTGGAAGACAGCTTCAATCCCAAAGCTCGAACGAGAAAAGCAGCTGCTTCTTGACGAGAAATCGTCCGATTGGGTGAGAAGGTTGTTGCACTAGTCCCATTTGCCATATCCAGTGAGGCGGCTGCTTGCACATACCCGTATGCCCATGAAGATTTAGGCACATCCGTAAAGGAAGGTACATTGCTTGCGACAGGTTTGATGCCTAGCGTACGGTCTAGCATAGACACAAATTCTGCCCGTGTGACAGGACTTCCAGGGTGGAAATATCCGTTCTCATCTCCGGAGACGATGCCGGCGGATTGCAGGGCGCGAATCTGTTCTCGCGCATAACTGCTTGAAATGTCGCGCAGGCTATTCGTTGACGCAGTAGAGGCTGGTACACCGATTCCGAGTGTGAAACAATACGTGAGAAAAACGAGTGAAACAAGCAAGATATGTAAGTGTTGTTTTTTCATCATACATCCAGTATAAGGAGAGTTACCCAATCTTTCATTGATCATATATTGGCAGCGAATCGGGTATTGACAACTGGGGCGAACTCTTTTGGAGCAAGTGAGATATGTTATGATAGAACAGGAACCATAGAAGAGAGAAGAAACGAGGCGGGAGAGTTATGGAAGACGTACTGATCGTGGGTGCAGGTCCTTGTGGGCTGGCAGCAGCGATTGCTTGCAAAAGAGCGGGGCTAAACCCTATCAACATAGAAAAAGGTTCGTTGGTCCACTCCATTTACAGATATCCTACGTACATGATTTTTCACAGTACGGCTGAGCTGTTGGAAATCGGTGGGATTCCGTTCACGACTCCTCATGAAAAACCGACACGCCAGGAGGCACTTCAGTACTATCGCTTGGTGGCGGAGCGAGAACAGCTTCGGATCAAAAGCTTTGAAACAGTAACGACGACAAAACAGACGGATAATGGCTTTCACGTTACGACTACTGATCGCTTTGGAGATACGCATACATATGATACAAAGAATCTCATTATTGCGACGGGCTATTTTGACAATCCAAATCGGCTGAATGTACCGGGTGAGAACCTTCCGAAAGTATCTTCTTTTTACAAGGAGGCGCATCCTTCCGCAGGACTGCGTGTTGCGATTGTAGGGGGAAATAACTCGGCTGTAGATGCCGCGATGGAGCTGGAGCGTGCAGGAGCAGAGGTGACAGTGATCTGTCGCAGAACGGAGATATCTGAAAGAGTAAAAGCATGGACGCGTCCCGTGTTCGAGAGCTTGATCAATAAAGGTCGAATCCGCATGATGTACGGCTCCGTCGTAGAGTCAATTGAGGAGCGGAGCATCCGGGTGAAAACGGGTGAAGAAACCGTTGAATTGGAAAATGACCAGGTCTTCGCACTGATCGGGTACCGCCCGGATCGATCTTTTTTACAATCCCTTGGGGTAGAGATCGATCCAGAGACGGGTACACCGCAGCATCATCCAGAAACGATGGAAACGAATGTGCCGGGTCTGTACATCGCAGGCGTTATTGCGGCGGGTCATCGCGCGAATGCCATCTTTATCGAAAATGGCAGATTCCACGGCGAAGGAATTGTCCGTCACATCACGTCACGTTTGGCACGGTAAATTACATGGTCCACTCCAGTTGCTTGCCACCGATCAAGTGGTAATGCAGGTGGAAAACCGTCTGTTGGCCGTGCTTGCCAATGTTTGTGACGACTCTAAATCCAGGATCTTTCACTTCCATCGTTTCCGCTACCTTTTGCAGAGCGAGGTGGAGATGACCGATCAATTCCTTGTCCTCAGGTTCAATCGCCAAGAGGGATTGAATGTGCTTTTTCGGTATCATCAGGACGTGTACAGGGGCAATCGGGTTAATGTCATGAAAGGCAACGACATGCTCGTCCTCAAACACTTTTTTCGAAGGCAGTTCACCGTTGGCGATTTTGCAAAAAATGCAGTCCATCGTTCTCGACATCCTTTCCAATTGGGAAGTAAATAAGGGTAAAGCCTACTTCGGCATCCGAGTAGGCTTTACCTTTTCTTGGTTGGATGATTTATCCAGCCATTTGTTTGTACATCCAGAAATATAGAAACAGAATAAGGATAGCAAAGAAAATGGCGTTCGTAGGTTTGACCCAGGTAGTCAAGACGTAGCACGATGCGACGAAGAGAACAAGCCCGATCGCCCCGAGTATGCCGCTTTTTTGAGCCAGATGAAATTCCTGGGTATTCAAGTATTTGATCTGGAGCATCATGTTAAGCAAAGTGATGATCGGGAGAGTCGTAATGATGCCGGAAAGAAAAATGTTTTTCGTCTTGCTAAAGTAGGTCGCCAAGACAACGATGGAACCACCCAAAATAAATTTAATCAAATAGTCGATCATGGAAAAAAGCCTCCTATAAACGTACAAGAAGTGAAGACAAATGGTTGACCCATTCAACCTATACATTATAATCCCGAAGGCAAAAAAGTAGACAGCAGTTTAGTTTTACTTAATTTTTTTATTCTGACGGCATTTTAGACTCGTCCATGTAAAGTACATTCCATCGATGCCCATCCAAGTCCGCGAACCCAGCACCGTACATCCTGCCTTGGTCCTGTGCCTTAGCATAAATGGTGCCGCCTGCAGTGACTACTTTGTCCAAACCGACAAACGAAAAGTGATCTACAGACGAACCGAAACTGGCATGAATCTCATCCCCATTGTATAGGAGATCGCTGTCTGGGAATCGGAAACCAGTCCAAATCCGGAGGCGCCTGATGCTTGGTTCCAATCTTTGCAATACGACA
Source organism: Brevibacillus sp. (assembly GCA_029240815.1). Next base: position 13,858 of record JARDZO010000046.1, on the reverse strand, counting down.
AAATCCTAGTCACAACCTTATGGCGTGAAAACTCCTAGCGCATATCCCGTCGTTGTGCAGATGACGGGTATTTGCAGTCTTCTAGTTGACTCTCCTCTTAGGGGAGCCTTTATCCTTTGTGTGGAGGAGGTGAGCAAGCATGCTGTACACGGTAAAAGAAGTGTCATCTATGTCCAACGTTACCATTAAAACGTTGCACCATTACCACAAAATCGGACTTCTCTTGCCGCAGCAAGTGAGTGAAGCGGGATACCGATTGTACGGAACGGCAGAGTTGGAGCGGCTGCAGCAAATCCTGTTTTACAGAGAGCTGGATTTCTCGCTGGAGCAAATCAAGCAATTGCTGGACCGAAATGTGGAGCGATCTGGTATCTTGTCCGAACAAAGAATAATGCTGAAGAAAAAAGCACGGAGATTGGAAACGATCATGGAGACGTTGGAAAAATCAATACACGCGATGGAGGTAGGAGATTGTATGGAAAAGCAAGAGTTGTTCACAGGTTTTGTAAGTGAGGAAGAATGGGAGCGAGCTCTTCAAGAGCAAAAAGACTATCTGCGAGACACGTATCAGTTTGACCTGGATACGGGTTCGATGGATGTGCAGGAAATGAACGATCAAGCCAAAGAGGCGGTTTCCTTCATGACAGACATGGCGAGCGCGCTGACAGCAGGTATCAAGCATACGGATGAGAGAGTAAGCGGGCTCATCGATGATCATATCGCGTTTCTGAACCAGAATGGACATCTCGTTACTCCACTGGAATTTGCAAATCAAGCACGGTTTTTCCTTCAGGACGATTTTCATCTCGGCATGCTCGAAAGCCAACAAACAGGTCTGGCGTACTACTTGTCAGCAGCAGCGGAAGCGTTCGCGGCGAGGTAAACGACTCTAGCAAAAAAAGCGAAAAGCCCAGTCCATCTGTTGCGGCTAGGGCTTTTCGCCACGTTTATCAAATGTCTTCTTACTCAGAAAAGACCTTTTCCAAAAATTGCAGAACTTCTCTCCACGAGTGCTCACTAGCATAGGCATTGTTTTTGGCTGTACCGCCATTCAATTGGATTCGTGTCGTGGGAATATAGGGAAAGCGGATCGAATGTCCCGTATCTTCATAACGCAGATGAACGACTTCGTGAGGGAAGCCTCTTTCACGTAATCGAGCAACCATCTGATCACAATGCTCAGCAGCTGGCCACCAATGGTCGTCATCTGATGACAACAGCATGATCGGTCCATTGATTCGTTCGACAGGAATAGTGGCTTCTTCCAGCCATTCACACGCTTTCCACGTTTCGGCATGGATGTGGTCGATTCGCTGTCCAGCTTGGAGGAGTGCATCCGCTTCATCGGACTGCTCCTCAGTCCAGTGAACAAAAGGTAGAGGCTCTCCGCGGTAAGACCAGGAAGACTGTGGTGAAAATAGATCAGATCCAGCAAATTCGTTGCTACTTCCGATACATACGGTAGAACTGGGACTGGAGGCGATGACTGCTCGTACTTCTGGATCCACAACACCGACGACTAGAGCCAATTCCGCTCCTTTCGAGCGTCCAAAGACGGTAATCTTCTCAGGATTCACCTGTGGCTGTTCCTGCAGCCAACGAATAGCATTCTGTATGTACTCCAAAGGAATTTGGCGGATATCGTCCGGGAGATCATCGCATTGAAAGTAAGCTAATGCGAGGGATGGGTAACCGTGGGAGGCAAACAACGCAGCAAATTGTGAGCAAGAACCAATACCCCCTTCACTACCTCCCAAGACGAGAATGGCTGGACGCGGCTCAGCTTGAGGATCGTAGAAGTATTGGCCGACGAGACCGTTGTCCCGGATTTTCTTGATCGAGACTTCAGGAGAGACAAAGATACGGGTGACGGTAGCCTTTGCTACAGGCTTCTCGTGTACCTCAGCTGTTATATGTATCTCGGTGGAGCGTGGAGCGAATTCAAAGGTATCCAGTGAATAAGGACTGAAAAAACGCTGGGTCTGTACATGCATGGACCAAAACAATCCCATTGGATCAATTCCTTCATAGGTGCCGAAAAGAGGGGCTTGGGATACGAGATCGACGTTGCCTTCGTCATCCGCTTGGAAAATGGCGTGGGAAGATGCCGTCAGTTCTCCACCTGGCAAGCCATCAGTCAGGGTGGCATGGAGGGTGATCAATTGATGCGGGATAAAGCCGCTCAAAGTAATGTGGACCGGAACGTCTAGTAAGGCAGTTGATGGGGTAACATCAATCTGAGGTTGCATCATGACAGCCAAACACTCCCTTATTCAAAATATGGGAATCAGGAACAAGACCATTATAGTTGAGTTTAAAAAAGTACAGGGCAGGAAGTTGTGACAGTTCCTGAAACATAGCTGTTCCTGAAACTTAGCAGTTCCTGAAACTTAGCAGTTCCTGAAACTTGACTTCCTATATAGGGTGTAACTATAATCATTACAACGAAAGGGTGACCCTTATGAAAATCAGTAGCCGTTTTTCCGTCGCTGTCCACATCTTGTCGCTTCTTTCCATTGAATCGACGGCACACAATACTTCGGAATGGATCGCAGGCAGCGTCAATACCAATCCTGTGATTATTCGCCGTGTTTTGGGGCAATTGAAAAAGGCAGGGCTAGCGAATGTCCGCTCAGGTACAGGTGGAGCTACTCTCGCGAAAGATCTGAAGGAAATTACTTTACTCGATGTCTACCGTGCAGTGGACGTGGTGGAGGAGGGCCATCTCTTTCACATTCATGAGCAGCCCAATCCGCAATGCCCAGTAGGTGCCAATATTCAATTTGTGCTGGAGCTGATCTTGACCCGTGCGCAAAATGCGATGGAAGAGATACTCAGAAACGTCACCATGGAGGATCTCGTTACCGATCTGAGGCATCAGATCGCCGCGAATGAATAATGATCGATCCGCTTCCCCCATCCGTTGGAGGGATCCCCTGCGCCGTGTCGTATGATATAGAGGAGTGATTCCTACGTATCGGGGGCGGATATGCGTGACATTGCCTAACATGATTCAACCGATCCACACCTATCTTCGTCCGATTGACACCTTGGAGGATGCCGCACGCGTCATGCTGGAGACGCGTTTTGATGTCCTGCCGGTTGGTGATGAGCAGGGGCGACTGGTAGGTGTTTTTTCGCGAAGCTCACTGTACCGTATGATCTTGGAAAAATTGCCTTCACATACGTCGATCGCCGCTTTTGTAAAAGCAGAGGCAGTCACGACACAGCTGGAAAGACTGGATCACATCACGTTCGAGGAACTGGAGCAAGTCATTCAGAACAGCCAGGTCGGTTCCAGCATTATCATCGACCGAGAGCGGAGAATTATAGGCATCCTTACCAAATCCAAAGTAGTGAATGCATTAGTAGAGTCCAAGAATGATTTGAGAGAGCAATTGGAAGCGATCCTGCAATCCGCCACTTGGGATGCTGCACCCCGAGAGGAAAGCGTGGTACGCATTCATGATAAATCAGTGTCCAAACCGTACCATCAGGCGACATATCACTGGGAACATATCCTCACGCGAGATAAGTCCATGAAACTGCTCATATCATCAGCACAAAAGGCAGCGCGAAGAAATACGTCCGTCCTCTTGCGTGGGGAGAGCGGTACGGGCAAAGAGCTGTTTGCGCATGCGTTACACAATGCGAGCAAGCGTTCTTCAGGCCCCTTTGTGACGATCAACTGCGCCTCGGTGCCAGAACATTTACTCGAAGCGGAGTTTTTTGGTTACGACAATGGCGCCTTTACGGGAGCGGATCGGTCAGGTCGTATGGGGAAGCTGGAGCTGGCACATGGAGGCACTCTGTTTCTCGACGAGATCGGGGATATGGCTCTGCATCTTCAAGCCAAGCTCTTGCGAGTCATCGAAGGAAAAGAATTTTATCGGGTCGGTGGAACCAAACCCATTCAGGTAGACGTTCGAATTATTTCTGCAACGAATGCTCCTCTCGAGCAAATGATCGTGCAGAAAACCTTTCGCGAAGAGCTCTATTACCGCCTCCATGTGATTACGCTATTCATACCGCCGCTACGTGCTCGTACAAACGATATCCTTCTGCTGGCGAATACCTTTATCAAGCAATTGAATCCAGTCTTGGAAACAGCGGTGACAGGAATCGAGGAATCGGTACAAAAGGTTCTTTACCATTACGAGTGGCCAGGAAACATTCGTCAGCTGCGGAATGTTATCGAGCGAGGCATGATTATGGCAGAGAAAGGTAAAATCTCGTTTGCCGATCTGCCGGAAGAATTATTGGGAAAGGCGACGGAGATTCATGGAAAAACCATTGTGCAGGCTGCAGAAAAGACGGAAATCGAACGTGCGCTACGGGAGACTTATGGAAACAAAGTGAAAGCGGCACGCCTGTTAGGGATCAGCAGGTCTGTTCTTTACGAAAAATTAAAAAAATTCCAGTTGTAGATCTGTCCGGTATGCCGGACAGTTTTTTTATGTTGTTTACACTTACGGACAGTGAGAAGGTGGCTGTGCCTTCATCCATCGTTTTTTTCCATTGGCAACGAAATTGCAATACCTAGCAAAGGAAGACATAGAAATAAACGTGAGGAAAAGGGAGGATGATGAGAGTGGCACGTGAGGTCGTAATTGTTGAAGCGGTACGTACGCCAATCGGCAAGAGGAACGGATTATTGAGCGGAACGCGTCCCGATGAGTTGGCAGCAGAGGTCTTGCGTGAAGTGGTGAATCGAGCCGGAATTCATCCTGAGCTGGTGGAGGACGTGATACTCGGTTGCGTCTCACAAGTATCGGAACAAGCGGGAGATATCGCCCGTGTCGCTGCATTGATTGCAGGCTTTCCCATTGAAGTGCCAGGGACGACAATTGACAGACAATGTGGTTCCAGCCAACAAGCTGTTCATTTCGCTGCACAGGCGATTTTGAGCGGGGATATGGACGTAGTGATCGCAGGTGGGGTCGAGAGCATGAGCCGTGTCCCGATGGGCTCTACCAATCAGGGGGCAAAGCGAAGTGAAAAACTGACCGCCCAATACGAGCTGATCAATCAGGGGCTATCTGCAGAGAGAATCTCCGAGAAGTGGGGTTTCTCACGTACACAATTGGATGAGTATTCGGCAAAAAGCCATCTGCGAGCGCTCCGGGCACAAGAGGAAGGACGCTTTGAGAGGGAAATCATGCCGATAACAGTGACGCTGCCGGATGGTACACAGACCCGGATGACCCAAGATGAAGGACCGCGTAAAGGCTCGACAGTCGAAAAGCTAGGGTCGCTGAAGCCGTCTTTTCAGGAAAATGGGCGTATTCATGCAGGGAACGCCAGCCAAATCAGTGATGGGGCGGCAGCGATCCTGCTCATGTCGCGAGAAAAAGCAGAAAGTCTGGGACTCAAACCTCGCGCTAGGGTAGTAGCACGCTCCGTGGTAGGATCGGATCCGACTCTGATGCTGACAGGCCCAATTGCCGCAACACAAAAAGCTTTGAAAAAAGCAGGTCTGACTATGGAAGATATGGACCTTTACGAGGTCAACGAGGCTTTCGCTCCGGTTCCTCTCTGTTGGATGGTCGATCTGGAGGCGGACCCGAGCAAGCTCAATACGAATGGAGGAGCGATTGCGCTTGGACATCCGTTGGGCGCTAGCGGGGCACGTGTCATGGTGACTCTACTGCACGAGCTGGAGCGTACGAACAAACGCTACGGATTGCAAGCCATCTGCGAGGGCATGGGGATGGCGAATGCAACCATCATCGAGCGATTGGACTAGAGGAGGAAGCAGCATGCTGTCAGACATTCTCGTCGTCGATTTTTCGCAACATCTGCCGGGTCCTTACGCCACGCTTCGGCTGGCAGATCGGGGAGCTCAGGTCGTGAAAGTAGAGACGCCACAGGGAGACCCTGCTCGAAAGCCTGCGATGATCGACCAGAAAGACAGTTACTTGTTTCGCGCGAACGGACGCAATAAAAAAAGCATCATCCTTAATCTCAAGGAAGAGTCGCAACGTTACGTGGCGCTCGACTTGATCAGCCAGGCGGACGTGGTGATTGAAAGCTTTCGTCCAGGTGTGACCAAACGCTTGGGAATCAGTTATGAGGATGCGGTTAAAGTAAACCCGGGTATCGTCTATTGCTCCTTATCAGGTTATGGCCAGAACGGACCGATGCAACAGCTCGGGAGTCATGATATCAACTACATGGCGTTAAGCGGTGCTTTGGCCCAGTTAACCGACGAAAACGGAAGCCCCATACCGCCGAGCCTGACCTTTGCAGACATGGCAGGCGGTATGGCCGCATCAGAAGCGATTTTGGCAGCGCTCGTCCAGCGGGGAAAAACCGGCAAGGGTACCTATCTGGACATCGCAATCGCCGACGTCATGCTGACGATGATGACGACTCATGTCTTGATGGAGTCCGCGACAGGTGAACAGCACGGTCTTTCCAAATTGTCCAGAGGTCTGGTCTCATACGGGATCTTTCAGACAAAGGATCAGCGCTTTGTAGCTTTGGCCGCTCTGGAACCAAAGTTTTGGGAGAATTTTTGCGAGGCAGTAGAAAAGCCGCAGTGGCGATCTGCCGGAATGACTCCACCCCGAGATGAAAACCCAGTCTATCAAGACATGAGGGTGCTGTTTCAAAGCAGGACTTTGGCGGAATGGACAGCTTTTTCTCTCCAGGTCGATTGCTGTCTGACACCTATTTTAGAGGCGGGAGAACTATACCAGCATCCACAGATTCAGGCACGAAGGTTGATTCAGGAACGTTGGGGACATCGCTACGTGGGGACCAGCTATCAGGAGTCGCTGTCGGTATTAGATGTGGCTTCACCCGCGCCCAAGCTAGGGGAACACACGGAAGAGTGGTTGACGAGATTGATGAAAAACTCGTAAAGGGGAGGATTAGGATGGCGTACGAGCAACTCGAAGTGCGTGTGGAGAACAAAGTCGGTCTGATCAAGATGTGCCGGCCAGACATTCGCAATGCTATGATTCCGGAGCTGCGACGCGAGCTCCACGAAGCTTTGGCTCAGATGGAGCAGGATCAACAGGTGAATGTCCTCGTGCTCACAGGGGACGGCAAAGCATTTTGTGCAGGCGGGGATTTGGGAGGAATGAACAGGAAGATGGACGCTGTGACGGGTCGGAAAAGACTGTTGCAATCTCATGAGCTGATCCGAAACATTCTACGGCTGGAAAAGCCCGTGATCGCGGCGGTAAACGGAGCGGCAGCGGGCGCAGGATTTAGTGTCGCTCTTGCATGCGATATGATCTTTGCTGCCAGATCCTCCTTTTTTGTACAAAGCTTTGTCAATGTCGGACTTGTTCCCGACCTCGGGGCTGTCTATTTCTTGACCAGCCTGCTCGGACCTCATCGCGCCAAGGAGCTGATGTTCACGGGAGACAGGGTATCTGCAGAAAAAGCGTTGGAGCTAGGCGTGGTAAATCGCGTGATTGACGATGAGAGCCTGATGACAGAAGTAGGAGCGATCGCTGAAAAGATGGCCAAGGGTCCGGCGATCTCGATGGGACTGACAAAAGCAATGGTGAATCGCAGCATCCTGGGTCAGTTACACGATACGTTCGAAATGGAAGCGTTCGCACAGGGGTTGTGCTTTGAAACGGAAGATTTCAGAGAGGGAGTCAAAGCATTCTTTGAAAAGCGAGCCCCCCAATTCTCGGGTCGTTAAACATTTGATTTTCAATCAAAGGAGGAAGTAGCATGGCTACGACGGCTGCACACGATTCTCATAAAACGACGCGACCCTATTTGACGGAGGAGCACCAAATGTTCCGCGAGTCGCTACGCAAGTTTTTGGAAAAGGAAGTCGAACCCCATTTCGAAAAGTGGGAAGCGGATGAGTTCATTCCCCGTTCGTACTGGGACAGGATGGGGGAGAACGGATTTCTTTGCCCGCAGGTGGCGCCGGAATATGGCGGGCTCGGATTAGATTTTGGATTCTCGATCGTGTTGGCAGAAGAGATCGGAAAAGTCGGAGGAGGACTCGGTGGTCCCGGTTTGCACTCCTCAATCGTCGTGCCCTATCTGGAGTCTTTTGGTACCGAAGAACAAAAGCAAAAGTATTTGCCCAAGTGCATCAGTGGTGAAATCGTGACGGCCATAGCTATGACTGAGCCTGCAGCCGGTTCTGACGTTGCCGGTATTCGGACGACAGCCGTTCGTCAGGGTGAGCACTACATCGTGAACGGGGAGAAAACATTCATCACAAACGGCATACACGCGGACCTGGTCATCGTTGCGGTCAAGACAGACCCGAAAGCGACGCCTGCTCATAAAGGGGTCAGCTTGCTGTTGGTTGATCGAGATACTCCCGGCTTCTCTCGCGGCAAAAAACTGAAAAAAGTAGGCTTGCGTAGTCAGGATACAGCGGAGCTCATCTTCGAAGATGCCAAAGTCCCTGTCTCGCAGCTCTTGGGTGAGGAAGGAAAAGGGTTTTACTACCTCATGCACAAGTTGCAGCAGGAACGAATCCTCGCAGCCACAGGCGCGCTCGTCGCAGCAGAAGATATGCTTGATCTGACCATTCAATACGTGAAGCAACGTCAGGCATTCGGTCGCAGCATCAGTACGTTCCAGAACACGCAGTTTGAGATAGCGGAAATGGCGACAGATGTGCAGATGGCGCGCACGTTCGTGGATGACTTAATCGTCCGGCATATGCAAGGACAGGATGTGGTGACACAGACCTCGATGGCCAAGTGGTGGATTACCGACATGGCCAGACGCATGGCTCCGCGCTGCATGCAGCTGCACGGTGGGTATGGCTTTATGGAGGAGTACAAGATCGCCAGAAGATATCGGGATATTGCGGTATCTCCCATCTTTGCAGGCTCCAACGAAATCATGAAAGTAATCATCGCCAAGAACCTCGGATTGTAACAATGAAAAAGAACAAAGGAGAATGCGCATGGGTGGCATGTTGGAAAATCAAGTAGCAATCATTACAGGCTCAGGCAGAGGTGTAGGACGGGAAGTAGCCCTGATGATGGCTGAGCACGGTGCGAAAGTAGTTGTATCCGATCGAGACGAAGGCCCTGCAAACGAAGTGGCCGCGACCATCCGGGAAAGCGGAGGGGAAGCACTGGTCTACTGTGGTGATGTGACCGCACCTGACTTTGCGAAGGGAATCATGGAGGAGACGATCACGGCATTCGGCAGGCTGGACATTCTGGTGAACAATGCCGGTTACACATCCGACGCGCTCATCCACAAAATGACGGATGAGCAGTTTCAAGCGATGCTCGACATTCATCTGATCGCCCCGTTCAGACTTATCCGGGAAGCTTCACCTTACATGCGAGATGCCGCAAAAAAAGAAATCGAACAAGGAATTGTCCACCATCGGAAAATCGTGAATGTTTCATCAGTGGCAGGTATCAGTGGAAATGTCGGGCAAGCAAACTACTCTTCAGCCAAAGCGGGGATGGTCGGTTTGACCAAGACTGTCGCCAAGGAATGGGCAGGCTTCAACATCAATTCCAATGCAGTCGCGTTTGGATTTATCGATACGCGGCTGACCCAACCAAAGGAGCTGGGCGAAACGGTCGATGGCGTAGCCGTGGGCATTCCGGAGAAAGTGCGGAATATGTTTATTGATAAAATTCCGCAAAAGCGCGCGGGTGATCCAAAAGAGGCGGCAGCTGGTATTTTCTACCTCGCATCTCCTCTCTCAAATTACGTGAACGGGCAAGTCCTGCATATCAACGGGGGGACTTATACCTGATGAAGGAGGGATCGAGTTGATCGAATCAAAGATCGGGACGAAAACGGGTACCACGACCTTCACGGTGGAACTGGGGAAAGTAAAGGAGTTTGCACGGGCACTGGGTGATCCACATCCTAGCTACGAAACAGGGGAGTGCTTGCCGCCTACTTTTGGCACCGTCATCGACTTTTGGAGCGGTGACTCGTCATTGTCAGCCCTGTTGGACCTCAATATGGCCAAAGTCCTTCATGGCGGGCAGGAGTACGAGTACGTTGGGAAAATCAGGCCAGGTGATGTCATCACTACCGAAGGGGAAGTCGAGAATGCCTACACCAAGGCAGGGATGAACTTCTTCGTCGTGAGGAAGATCTACCGCAATCAAAATGACGAAACGGTGTTATTGAGTCGCTCGACGATCATCGAGAGACATGGAGAGGAGGAGTAGGATTGAACATTGGATACGAGCTGCCACCTTTGGAAAAAGGGGAGATTACGCATACCCAATTAGTACGCTACGCAGGGGCGTCCGGTGATTTTAATCCCATTCATACCGTAGTGCCCTTTGCCGAAAGAGTCGGCTTGGGTGGCGTGATCGCGCATGGCATGATGATCATGGGGTTTATCGGACAGGCGATCGGCACGTGGTTTCATCCTGATCAGCTTTTGCGTTTCTCGGTTCGCTTTCAGGCGATGACACGCCCCGGAGAGCAGATCACAGTCCGGGGCGAAATCGTGGGAGAAACGGACGACACTTGGAAATGTGAAGCGGTTGCCGTCAATGAAGCAGGGGAGAAGAAAGTCAGTGCTGCGTTTGACATCCGAAAAGCATAGGAATCCTGCCGGTACGGAGTAATACGGTCTATCCGGCGTTTGTCCACATGTGCAGACTCTCGATTAACCTGACAGGGAGAGATTCTTTCATGATCTTGACGACTGGATTGATGAGAAATGCCAAAGTCATGCCAGAGAAGGAAGCCATCGTAGACGGGGATCATCGCTTTACGTATGCCGAGTTTGCGAGTCGTGTCGCCAAGCTGAAAGAAGCGTTAGCGCATGCGGGGGTTCAAAAGGGTGATCGCGTCGCAGCGTTGATGCTGAACGATTTTCGTTATATCGAGCTGATGTTTGGGGTGACGGCTTTGGGAGCGATCCTGGTGCCATTGAATTACCGGCTGTCACCTGATGAGCTCGTATCCATTCTCAATGATTCTGGGGCAAAAGCACTGTTTGTTCATCGGGAATTTTTGAAAACGCTTCCTTATTTGAAGGAGTATGTGCCATCCCTTACCCACTACGTTCTGGCAGATAATGACTTGAGACATGAGGAACTGGATTCCTATGAAGCATGGATCGCTCAGGCATCAGATACTCCACTAAGCTATTCGCCAGATATCCACGAGAATGATGTGGCAGGCTTGTTTTATACCGGCGGAACGACAGGACGATCCAAAGGGGTCATGCTAACGCATAGAAATATGGTCAGTAACTTTTACCACACGGGTGTACTCACGGGTCTTAACCGGAATTCGCGATACTTACATGTGGCTCCGATGTTTCACCTCGCAGATGGAGCGAGCATGGTAAGCATTACGATCGTGGGAGGGACGCACTGTGTGGTTCGATCCTTTACGACAAAAGCATTTATGCAAGCCATCGATCAATACAAGGTGACATCCACCTTGCTGGTTCCCACGATGCTCAACATGGTCATGAACGATCCCGATTTCAAAAAATACGATGTGAGCTCACTGGAACGGGTGACGTATGGTGCTGCCCCTATGCCAGTGGCCCTTTTGAAAAGGGTAATCATGGAGTTTCCGGGCATTCAGCTCGTGCAGGGCTATGGGATGACGGAAGCTTCTCCGTCGCTCACCCAATTGGCTGCGGAATACCATGTCGTCGGTGGTACGGAAAAAGAAGAGCGCCGACTGCTGTCCGCCGGAAAGCCAGTGCTGGGCGTAGAAGTGCGCGTAGTCGATGAGGAAGGTAATGAGGTGCCGACTGGGCAAGTAGGTGAGGTCATTGCCCGAGGGGACAATATCATGAAAGGCTATTGGAACCTCCCAGATGAGACGAATGCCGTCTTGAAAAACGGATGGTACCACACGGGGGATATGGGAGCTTTTGATGACGAATACTTCCTCTACATCGTAGACCGGAAAAAGGACATGATCATCAGCGGGGGTGAAAACATCTATTCGCCTGAGGTGGAGAATATCCTTTACCAACATCCAGAGGTCGTGGAAGTCGCTGTTGTAGGTGCGCCCGATCCCAAATGGGGAGAAGCAGTCGTAGCGGTGGTGGTGAAGACGGCTGGAAGTGCGCTGACTGAACAGGAGCTGATTGATTTCACGCGGGGAAGACTCGCCAATTACAAAGTCCCGAAACGTATTTCTTTCGTTGATGAGCTGCCCAAGAGCGGTGCGGGCAAAATTTTAAAACGCAACCTCCGAGACCGCTACTGGGAAGGAATGTCTAGACGTGTGAATTAATCAACGAATCATCCATCCTGCTGCTTACCGTGGCAGGTTTTTTGTACTATATAAAAATTCAAAGGATGATAGTGTAACAAAAACTAAAGCTTCGCTATTGGACCTGGAAACCTGCTTATCCTGCGAGCTTTTGTGGTTTCTAGCCACCTGATTTTTTACGAGATTCATGGGGGAAAAAGCTTATTCTCCCAATCGCTTGCGCTTCGAAGGGCGTTGGTGAAATAAGAGAAGAGCGAAGTCGCCAAATATGGTTGTTTGACGAATACGAAAGCTACTGTACAGGGAGAAACAAGCTTTCGTTCTTTGTAGGCATTGTCCCACGTAGGGGTGTTCTCAAAGATATTCCGGGGAAAGCTCCCAAGAGAAGGCAAGTGGGAGTTATGACTAGTCGAGGAAAAGGGAGAAACAAGCGAAGCTCTTTGGGGCCCAACCGAGGTGGATTGAAAAAAGGGAAACACGGTCTTAAGCGTCCACTACACAGGTTGATTGACCACCAAACCAAAGTACTTGCCGCGTTTTTCTTATGGTTGTTGTCGGATTCATCAATTCGTGCATGCAGTGGACTTGATTCAGGGTGGAAAAAGCCTGGTTTTCCCGATATAATGTTATTATTCTGAAAATAAAACAGTTCGACAATGGAGTCGAATCTGTTGTACTTTCAAATGCACGTCCATTCTCTGAGAACTGGAGGTGGAATTTTGCGTCAACCATACCGAATCATTGTCATTGATGACGATCCGATCACCCGCATGGACTTGGTCGAAATGCTGCAGGAGGTAGGATATGATGTCGTGGCAGAAGGAAAGAACGGAGAAGAAGCTGTCCGCTTGACGCAAACATGGCACCCCGATCTCGTGATCATGGACGTAAAGATGCCGGTCATGGACGGATTGACGGCAACTGGCATCATTCGGAACTGCTCGAATACGGAGGTCATGCTCTTGACGGCGTACAGTCAAAAAGATATGGTCGTGGAGGCAATGGCCAAAGGCGTTTGCGCGTACCTAGTGAAGCCTGTCATGGAGGAAGAACTGCTACCCACCGTAGAACAAGTCTTAGCGAATCGATAGAATGGCATGGAAAAGTGAACAAAAAAAGCAACGGCGCTTTGAAAGCAGACGGGTTATTTCCGTTTGATTTTTCAAAGCGTCTTTTTTTAGTGATGCTTTCCGACCAGAACAGAAAGAGAGTGATTTTACGATGAAATTGGCATGCGTCATTCGCAAGCAGCATTATTCGTTCGGCTCTGTGCGTGAAGTACTGGCAAAAGCGAGTGAAGAAAAATCCGGTGATCAGATGAGTAAAATCGCGGCTGAATCCGCTCTCGAGCGAATGGCAGCAAAAGTCGTACTCAGTGAAATGACGCTGGCAGATCTCTATGAAAACCCGGTCATTCCTTATGAGAAGGATGAAGTGACGAGGATTATTTACGATGACTTGAACCTCTCGATCTACGAGGAGATCAAAAATTGGACAGTCGGAGAGCTGCGTGAATACATCTTATCCTTTTCTGCGGGAATGCCCGAGCTGACTCGCATCAGCCGTGGATTGACTAGTGAGATGATCTCCGCGACTGCCAAATTGATGTCGAGCATTGACCTCGTAATGGCATCACAAAAAATGCGTCACCAGGCGTATTGCAATACGTTGATCGGAGAGCCGGGAC
>JARDZO010000266.1 GCA_029240815.1 Brevibacillus sp. | reverse complement strand
CAATTGGGGTGGTTCATCGGTTGAAAACAAAGGGCCTCTACATGTAGATGAAGTTGTCTTCCGCTTTCTAAAGGATGACGATACGAGAATTCTGGAATTTAAAAAGGGCACGATTCAAGTGCTGTCGGATGTACCGGCTACCTACGTGGGCGACCTGAAAAAGGTTTCGGGAGTCAAAATTGAAAGCAGTTTGGGACTAGGGATGGAATATCTAGGGATGAATAATCAAAATCCGATGTTCTGGGATGTACGGGTCAGACAGGCTCTTGCAATGGCGGTTGATCGTGATTCGATCAATCAGGTTGCCCATTCTGGTTACGCCCAGCCGCTCTTTGGACCTTTGCCGCCGACCGTTCCTGGTTACAGTGAAAAGATCGAAGGCTTGGTAAAAGGGATGTACGCCAAAAATTTGGGAAAGGCAAAATCGTTATTGGCTGAAGTCGGATATAAGGACAGCAACAAGGACGGTATTTTGGTAAAGGACGGAAAACCATTCTCCTTTGAACTGATGGTGACATCGGAGCCTGCTTTCCAGCGTATCGCACAAATTCTGCAAAGCCAGTTCAGGGAAATTGGGGTTGATATGAAGATCACTATAACCGATATCCCTACGTGGGAAGACAGAACGAAAAAAGGCAACTACGATATGTTCCTCCTGTACTGGAGCTATAATGATCCAGAAATCCTGAACTTAGCGTTTGGTACTAAAGGTACGAACCGCATGCATATCGATAATCCGGAATTAGAGAAACTGCTCCTCAAAGGGAGTGTAGTGACGAATGTGGAAGAACGTATGAAGGTGTACGAACAAGCGCAGGAAATTCTAGTGAAAGAAACGCCTTGGATCCCATTGTTTACTCCTGAAACGCTGACAGCGACACAAGGTATCGAAGGCTTCAAACTAAATCCATACACAGGCATTATGTCGCTTAACGATATTCGCTTGACGAAATAACGAAGGATGACAACTCGACTGCGTCGATACTACAAGGCTGTCGCAGTCGGAGTCTACAACAAACACTGTGACTTGAGTCTTTATTTAATCTGTAAGTTAGGGGGAAAGTCAATTGCAAAGGTACTTGATAAAAAGACTGCTTTCCTTGCTTGGCACACTCTTTGGCGTATCCGTTCTCGTTTTTCTCATCGTTCACTTGATCCCAGGCGACCCCGCAGAACATATATTGGGAGAGCATACGACCCAGGAGGCCATTAAGGAACTGAGGACGGAACTCGGCCTGGATAAACCGTTGCTTGTTCAGTATGTGAGTTATGCAGGGAAATTGCTTCAAGGGAATCTGGGCACATCCTATATGACACATGAAACCGTTTGGAGCGAGATTGTGAATCGTTTCCCTATTACATTGCAGCTTGCAGCTTTAAGTATTGTGATTGCTGTAGTTGCAGGAGTTACACTTGGGGTTATCTCCGCTGTCAAGCATAACACGATCATCGACCGATTGATGGTCATCTGCTCCCTCGTGGGGATTTCTGCTCCCGGCTTCTGGGTTGCTCTTTTGCTGATCTGGATTTTTGCTTATAAACTCGCTTTGTTTCCGATTTCCGGTTATGAGGGGATACTTTCCCTGATTCTTCCGGCCATCACGATTGCCATGTCGACAGTGGGATCTATTGCGCGGATGACCCGCTCCAGCATGCTGGACGTCATCAAGCAAGATTACATGAGAACCGCTGAAGCCAAAGGTGCCGCCTATTATACTGTCGTCTTTCGCCATGGCCTGAAGAATGCGCTCATTCCCGTTATTACTGTGGTCGGTTTGGAATTCGGCTCGCTGCTCGCAGGTGCTGTCGTCACGGAAACAGTGTTCAGCTTGAATGGAATAGGGAGTATGGCGATAGAGGCGATCGGGAAGCGAGATATTACGACGATTCAAGGAATGACCTTTTTCCTTGCAATCCTGTTCGTTCTGACAAACCTCGTTGTTGATATCATCTATAGCTATGTCGATCCACGAATCAAGTACGAATAGGGAGGAGGGAGAACGTTGAGCAACGTGACACAAATGAATGCTAAACATATCACAACACATCCGAATGAGCCAGATGAAACCACTATGTTCAAACCTCAGTCCTACTGGGAAACGGTAGGGAAACGGCTTCGAAAAAACAAAACGGCTGTAACCGGCGGTATCATTTTACTTATCTTTATCATCTGTACACTGGCAGCTCCGGTGTTGGCGCCATATCCTTATAGTCAAATGAATGTTCAGGATCGTATGCTTGGACCAAGTACCGCTCATCTGCTTGGAACAGACGAATTTGGTCGGGATATCTTTTCGCGTATCTTATACGGTGGGCGCATCTCACTGTTAACGGGTCTGGTTACGGTTGCGTGTGCTTCAGTGATCGGAACAACGCTGGGAGTCATTTCCGGCTACTATCGCAAAATTGACATCTACATCATGCAGGTAATGGATCTCTTGCTTTGCCTACCCGCTCTATTGCTGGCCATTGTCATTATTGCCATTCTCGGTCCCGGTCTGACCCATGCTATGCTGGCTATCGTGATTGGGGTCATTCCCCTCTATGTGAGAGTCGTGCGCGCATCTGTTTTGTCCATACGGGAAAAGGAATATGTGGAAGCTGTTCGCGCGCTTGGAATCAGCGATTTCAAAATCTTGGTCAGACATATACTTCCCAATGTAAGTTCTCCGATTATTGTGTTATCGACATTGATGTTTGGCAGCAGTATATTGGCTGCCTCTGCCCTGAGTTTTCTCGGTTTGGGAGCACAGCCGCCGACACCTGAATGGGGGGCCATGGTGTATGTAGGAAAAGCGTATCTCAGTAAGGCCTGGTGGATGTCGGTGTTCCCAGGACTTGCGATCATGCTCGTCGTGCTTAGCTTCAATCTGTTGGGTGACGGACTGCGGGACGCCCTGGATCCAAAACTCGCACGGAAATAAAACAAATGTGTGGGAGGAGATAGAAAGATGAGTCTGCAGCAAAAACTGGAGAATGCAGTGAAGGACGAACCGGGTACCTTTGGGGTAGTCGTCAAGCATTTGGGAACAAAGGAAGAAGCAAACATCAACGAAGAACGATTGTTTCAGATGGCCAGTTCGTTTAAGGTTCCGATCCTGACGACTCTTTATCGGGATGTCGAGGCCGGAAAAATCCGGTTGGATGAGCGTGTTAAGCTCAAGTGGGAAGAGCGCGTTCCAGGTTCAGGTGTTTTACAGCTGCTTGATCCGGAAGCAGAGGTATCTATCAAGGATATGGCCATGCTCATGATTATTGTCAGCGACAATTATGCAACAGACAGAGTATTGGATCTGGTTGGCGGTCCCAAGCAAGTGGAGGCTTATATGAAAGAGCTGGGTCTGAACCATATTCTCGTAAATCAGAGTTGTTGGGATCTCCTGACTCAATTTATAGGTATGAGGCCTCAGCCGGTGTCAACAGAAGCCTATGACGAATTTGTGAAAATTGTGGAAATCGTTGGATATGAGAAAAAAACAAATGATGAGGATCTCACATCCACGAAACAGAATGTGGCGACACCGCATGATATGGGCAAATTGTTGGAAATGATCGCTCAAAAAGAGTTGCTTTCTGAAAGTTCAAGTAATGGTGTCCTTGATATCATGTTTAAACAGCAATTTAGGAACCGAATCCCTGACCTTTTGCCGGAACAAGTGAAAGTTGCTTCCAAAACGGGAACAATCGGAAGTGCCGTCAATGATGTAGGAATTGTATACTTGCCTGAGGAAAAGGGGATTTTCACCATTACCGTATTTTCGCAAGGGAATTCATTCAGGAGTGAAGGGGAACAGGCAATCGCCCGTCTGGCCAAAGCTGCCTATGATCACTTCATGGGGAACTAATACGAGCGGGTGAGCATGTCCTGAAGCTACTTATGCGGACAGAGGAGGAGAGAAAGGGATGAGCAATGTTCTTCTCGACGTAAACCAATTATCCATGCATTTCAAAACAGAAAAGGGTCATGTTTCTGCGGTGAAATCAATTTGTTTCCAAATCAATAAGGGAGAGACGGTGGCACTTGTCGGCGAGTCCGGCTGTGGAAAAAGCATCACCTCGCTCGCGATCATGGGACTGATCAAACCAAATGCGGGTCAGGTGGACGGCACTATCCGATTTAAAGACAAAGTCCTCAATCGCCTGTCTGAAAAAGAAATGCGTTCCATTCGCGGGAACGAAATTTCGATGATTTTTCAGGAACCGATGACTTCACTTAACCCGGTTCATACCATCGGACAGCAAATCGGAGAGGTATTCAGCATCCATACAGCTTTTTCCAAAAAGGAACGCCGTAGCAAGTCCATTGAGATGTTGAAAAAAGTAGGGATTCCTCGCCCTGATAAAATTGTGGATGAATATCCCCATCAGTTGTCAGGAGGCATGAAGCAAAGGGTGATGATTGCAATGGCTATAGCTTGCAATCCTGATCTGTTGATTGCAGATGAACCGACAACAGCGCTGGATGTGACGATTCAGGCACAGATTCTCGACTTGATGAACGAGTTGAAAACAAGTATCCACACGTCACTTTTGTTGATTACCCATGATCTTGGCGTGGTAGCGGAAATGGCAGACCGGGTTCTCGTCATGTACTACGGGGAGATCGTAGAGGAAGCGGATGTAGCGACAATTTTTACGAATCCCAAACATCCCTATACGGTAGGGTTGCTTCAGTCCGTTCCGGATTTGGAAGAAGAAAGAGACAGACTTGTATCGATTGAGGGAAACGTCCCTGTCATGGGAGAAGTGACAATCGGTTGCCCATTCCGTTCTCGTTGCGAGCATGCGCATGAGAAATGCGCTCATGAAAATCCTCCTCTGATGAGAGTTGCCAAACATGCTGTGAAATGCTGGTTATATGCAAACGAGGAGATGGTCGTATGAGCAAATGGTTATTGGAAGTAGACGATTTGAAAACTTATTTCCCGCTGAAAAAAGGACTATTTCAAAAAGAAGCCAGTTTCATCAAGGCGGTAGATGGGGTTTCCTTTCGCTTGAAAAAAGGAGAAACGCTGGGGATCGTCGGGGAAAGCGGCTGTGGGAAATCCACGACCGGCAGAAGCATCATGAGGCTGATCAAACCAACAGGCGGATCTGTCAAATATGAAGGACAAGAGATGACAACGTTATCGCAGAGCGAAATGAAAAAGCTGCGGAGACAGATGCAAATTGTATTTCAAGATCCGTATGGCTCCTTGAATCCTAGGATGACTGTCTATGAAACTCTGGATGAAGCGCTGTCCGTTTACGCCCCCGAAAGCAACAAGCATCTGCGTCGGGATAGAGTGATAGAATTACTGAATCAGGTGGGGTTAAATCCTACCTTTGTGGATCGGTATCCGCATGAATTCAGCGGTGGACAGCGTCAGCGTATCGGTATTGCCCGGGCCATTGCCGTAAAGCCCTCCTTAATTGTTGCAGATGAACCTGTTTCTGCGCTGGATGTTTCCATTCAGGCACAGATTTTGAACCAATTGCAGGATTTGCAAAAAAGTCTGCAGCTGACCTACATTTTTATTTCTCACGATTTAAGTGTGGTTAAGCACATCAGCGACCGGATCGGCGTGATGTATCTGGGAAGGATGATAGAGAATGCGGGAAAGCATCAGCTCTATTCAAATCCATTGCATCCGTATTCCCAAGCGTTGTTATCAGCGATACCGATTCGAAGTCCGCTGCAGAAAAAAGAGCGAATCGTATTAACGGGGGACGTTCCAAGTCCGGTCAATCCGCCAACGGGATGTACCTTTCATCCCCGCTGCAGCCAGTGCATGGACATATGTAAAACCGATCGTCCGAAAGAAATAGAAGCGGAGCCGGGCCACTTTGTTGCCTGTCATTTATATGGGTAGCCCCAGCTTCCGTGAAGTTCAGAATTTCAAACATTGAGGAGGAACAAAATTATGAAAATTGCAATTGGTGAAGTATGGCATGAGACCAACACCTTTTCGAGCGTTGAGACAACCGTAGATTTGTTCAAGCAATTGGCGTGGGAACGGGGCGAAACCATACTTTCCAATCACAGGGGGGTGCGCGATTATTTGGGAGGCATGATCAATCGCGCAGAAGCGTTGGGGATAGAAGTAGTTCCTACGTTTGCTGCGATAGCTGAGCCTGCCGGAATGATAGCCAGAGAGACTTACGAAACGATTAAAAGCGAATTGGCAGCGGGTATAAAAGCAGCCGGAGCTGTTGATGCGTTCTGCCTCTCATTACACGGAGCGGGCGTTGTCGATGGCATCGATGATATGGAAGGCGATCTTTTACAATACGTTCGCAGTCTGATCGGTTACGAACTGCCCCTGATCTTAACGCTTGATTTGCATGGAAATCTTACGGAAAAAATGGCTGCAGAAGCAAACGTAATGCTCGGTGTGCATTTGTACCCGCATACGGATTGCTACGAACGGGGGATGGAAGCCGTTGACATTGCTGAGCAAATGGTTAAGGACGGACTTCAAACGGCCATGCACTTGATCAAACTGCCGCTGATGATCCCCACCTCGACGACGAACCTCTCTCCGGCTAAAGATATCAACGCGATTTGCTGGGAATGGGAAAAACACCCTGACGTTATTGACTGTGCTTTCTTTCACGGCTTCCCTTATACCGACCATCCATACGTTAGCGTTTCCGTTGTTGTTGTTACCAAAGGCAACCAGCTACTAGCCAAAGAGGTGGCTGACGACGTAGCGAACCAAATATGGGCCAAGCGGGAAGAATTCACTCCGCGAGTCCTATCGCCGACGGTTGGCATCACGCAGGCCCTTGCGGCTGATGGGCTGCCGATTGTCATCAACGAGACATCAGACAATCCCGGAGGCGGGTCATCAGGTGACGGCACGTATTTACTGCGGGCGATGCTTGAAGCTAATTTGCAAAATGCCTGTTTCGCCTTCATCTACGACCCTGAAGTAGCACAAATCGCCCATGAAGCGGGAGTGGGAACGACGATTTCTGTAAAATTGGGTGGAAAAGTAGATAAGCTGCACGGGGAGCCGATTGAGTTGACCGCCAATGTCAAATCGCTCACAGATGGCCGCTTCATTACATCTTCGTCAATGTGGGAAGGTTTGCCTGTCAATCTCGGCAAATCGGCACGCTTACAGGCAGGCGGTCTGGATATAATCGTCTGTTCCGTCAGAGCACAGGTATATGATGAACAAATTTACCTGCTGCATGGAATCGACATCAACACTTATAAAATTGTCGCTTTGAAGTCAAGTCAGCATTTCCGGGCAGCATTTGAACCCATCAGCAAACAAATCATTACGGTAGATTCACCAGGCTTAACGACGCTTCAGTTTTCTTTCTTTGATTACAAACGGTTATCGCGACCAATCTATCCGCTTAACGAAGCAACATTCCAAGCAGAAATTTCCTAAAAGGTAGGGGACGGAGTTAACCAATGAGTACTTACATGCCGAATGATTACGTGAATCAACAGCGTGAGCATATTGTTCAAACCTATCGCGATTTGCATGATTTGGCAGAGCCCAGCTGGAAAGAAGAGAAAACCTCGCGCTACTTGCAAGAACGCTTGCAACAGGCTGATTTTTCTGTTCACACGTTTGCTGGGCACTATGGTCTTGTAGCGGAAATTCCAGGGGAAACAACAGAT
>JARDZO010000265.1 GCA_029240815.1 Brevibacillus sp. | reverse complement strand
CAAGGCCGCGATTGTGTCCGAGGATGAAACAGAACAAGGGCAACGGGCCCTGCTAAATCTGGGACATACGTTTGGTCATGCCTTTGAAGCTCTGAGTGCCTATTCTGTCCTCAACCACGGCGAGGCAATCTCGATTGGGATGTGCTTGGCTGCAAAGGTTGCAGAACGAGTCGGATTGGCGGAAAAGGGTGTTTATGAGCGGACGGAGCGAGTCCTTCGTGTGTATCATCTCCCCACAAAGTGGCCAGGCGATCTGACACCGGAAACCGTACTGGAAGCGATGAAAAGAGACAAAAAAACGGTAGGCGGCAAGCTCGCTCTTGTTTTGCCACGTGCAATTGGTCAAGTAGAAGTAGTAAAAGACATCGATGAAGAGATCATTTTGACAGTGATGCGAGAAGAAGTGGAGGCTTAACAATGGGAATGCGAGGAATCAGAGGAGCTATTACAGTAGAGGCGGACACGCGCGACGAAATCGTGTCCGCGACCAAGTCGCTTCTGCAGGAAATGGTTAGCCGTAACGAAGTAGATCCAGAGGATATCGGCAGCGTCATTATTACGACGACCGAGGATCTGAGTGCTACTTTTCCGGCACAAGCAGCACGTATGCTGGAGGGTGAGGCTTGGCAGTACGTTCCCCTCATGTGTGCTAGAGAAATTCCAGTACCGGGTGGATTGCCTCTTTGTGTACGCGTCATGATGCACGTAAACACAGAGAAAACTGCAAAAGACATCCATCACGTTTTCTTGCGGGACGCGGTTAAACTCCGTCCTGACCTGACAAATCGGTAGTTGACATTCTGGGCGCTCTCTTTTACGATAAGTGAAACGAGAGCGCCTCGTTTATCGGTTCCATTGAATTACCGGCTGAGAGCAGAGTAAGTAGAGCAGAGTTGAGATGAGTTAGGTTGAGGAGAGAAGAGCAGGCTGGGTATAGTTGTACACCCATTCCAGTGCTCACACTGGTTTTTTTTATGAAAAACGATTCATGTTTTTCATAAAATTTATTTGTGGCCCATGTGGTCACCAAGTAACGGTACCTGCCGTTATTTGCATAGGAATTCTCCCCCTACCTCTCGCTCTAGACAGCGGGCAGGAAAGAGTCGGTTCGTACCGTTCTTTTCTTACCCCTGAAAAAGGAGATGAGAGTCCATGTATTTCCCCTCACTGGCCGAGGTCCAATCCCTTTCGGCTTCGTATTCCTTAATTCCTGTAAGCATGACTTTATTAGCAGACCATGAAACACCTATCCGCTTGTACCAAAAGTTGCGTACGCATGACTCGTTCCTGTTGGAAAGCGTGGAAGGCGGAGCGAGATGGGCTCGCTTTTCGTTCATCGGCATGAACCCGTTTCAGATTGTCGAAGCGAAGGGCGAAGACATCACGGTGACTCGCCGCAACGGTGAACGCTCGGTTCATCAAGGAAATCCCGTCAATTTTCTGCGAGAAGAAGCAGATCGTTACAGAAGTCCAAAACTGCCACGATTCCCTCGACTGAGTGGAGGCGCAGTTGGTTTTTTCGGATATAATACCCTTCGCTATTTTGAAAATCTTCCGGCACATCGTCAGGAGCCGCTTCGAGTTCCCGATATGCGCTTCCTGTTTGTTGATGAGATGATTGCCTTTGACCATTTGAAACAAGAAATTCAACTGATTGTGAACGTGCATGCCGAGCAAGGAGATACGCTATCTGACATTGCCCGAAAATACGAGCAAGTCTGTGAACGACTCGAACAGCTGGCAAGCAAAGTTAGTGCTCCTTTCCAGACTGACCGCCGCATTCAGGTAGCTACCGAAGAGCCGACACCGCTGACGGTAGAGCCGAACATGACTCGGGAGCAGTACGAACGAATGGTAGAGCAAGCGAAAGAATACATTGCGGCAGGCGATATCTTCCAAGTCGTTCTTTCCCAACGTTTCTCCGTAAAGACAGACGTCGATCCGTTTGCTGTATATCGGCTGCTGCGTACCTTGAATCCTTCTCCGTACATGTACTACCTCGAGTATGAAGGGGAGACGGTAGTCGGTACATCCCCTGAGCTGCTTGTCCGAGTAGAAGACGAAAAAGTGGAGATGCGTCCGATTGCAGGTACTCGCAAACGGGGTGCGACTCCACAGGAAGATGAATTGCTGGCAGCCGACTTGTTGGCGGACACCAAGGAACGTGCCGAGCATTACATGCTGCTAGACCTCGGTCGCAACGACGTTGGGAAAGTGTCCTCCTACGGAAGTGTGAAAGTAGAAGAAGCGCTGGTGATCGAAAATTACTCCCACGTGATGCACATGGTTTCTCATGTCACTGGAAAGCTACGAGATGGATTGCATGCTTTCGATGCGCTGCTCTCCGCATTTCCTGCAGGAACGGTATCGGGCTCTCCGAAGCTTCGAGCCATGGAGATCATTGCTGAGCTGGAACCGGATGCACGTCACTTGTATGCAGGTGCGATCGGGTACATTTCATTTGATGGCTCATTGGACAGCTGCATTACTATTCGAACGCTGTTCTTCCAGGACGGATATGCTCACGTCCAAGCGGGGGCGGGGATTGTAGCTGATTCTGTACCGGCAAATGAGTACCAGGAGACGATCAACAAAGCAGCAGCGATGATTTCCGCACTGGAAAAAGCGGAGCAGCTCTTCGCACGCAAGGAGGAATTATCATGCTAACCCAGGCACTAGAGCAAATCCTGCAAGGAAACCATCTGGACACGAAGGTTGCCGAAGAGGCGATGGGTGAGATCATGGACGGCATAGCGACACCAGCTCAAATTGGTGCATTTCTGGCCAGCCTCCGATTAAAGGGTGAGCAGGTAGAAGAAATCATCGGCTTTGCACGTGCCATGAGAGCGAGAGCGACGACATTCCCTATCGACATTCCCGGATTGGTCGATACGTGTGGAACAGGTGGAGACGGCAGCCATACCTTTAATATTTCAACAGCGAGTGCCTTTGTAGCAGCGAGTGACGGTGTTCGTATCGCCAAGCATGGAAATCGCGCCGTATCGAGCAAAAGCGGCAGTGCAGACGTACTCGAAGCGCTGGGAGTACCCGTTAATTTGTCGCCAAAGGATGCAGCGGACTGCTTGCGCGTGACGAATCTGTGCTTCCTGTTCGCGCCTCTATACCATCAAGCCATGAAGCATGCTGCTGGACCTCGCAAAGAATTGGCAGTCCGCACCGTGTTTAATCTGCTGGGGCCGTTGACGAACCCCGCCAATGCTAGCCATCAGCTGATGGGTGTTTATGATGCCAAGTTGCTCACGACTGTCGCATCCGTCCTCGGTCAGCTAAACGTCTCTCGAGCACTAGTCGTGGCAGGGGAAGATGGCTTGGATGAACTGACCGTAACCGGCGTGAGTCACATTGCAGAATTACGAGGCGGACAAATCACGACGTATCAAATCGAACCTGAGCAATTCGGACTGCGCCGACATGAAAAGGATGCATTGCGTGGTGGAGACGCATCTGAAAATGCGGCGATCATCCACGAAGTCTTTTCAGGTAAAAGAGGTGCAGCCAGAGATATCGTCTTGTTGAATGCGGGAGCCATTCTGTATTTGGCTGATCGTGTAAGCACGATCGAAGCCGGTGTGATCCGCGCTGCTGAACTGATAGATGACGGACTCGTGATGAGAAAGCTGGAGCACATCCGTCAAATCGCAGGAGGAATGATTCATGCTTCGTAAAATCGTAGAGAAAAAACGGGAAGAAGTAAGCCGTTTACACATAGAAAAATCAATGTCCGCGTTGTTGGCGGATGCAAAAGCGATGGAAAGACCCCGAGGATTTCGCAAGGCTCTAGAGACCAGTGTTCGCCCAGTCAGTGTAATTGCCGAGGTAAAAAAAGCTTCGCCGTCCAAAGGCTTGATTCGACCGGATTTTG
This sequence comes from Brevibacillus sp., assembly GCA_029240815.1. The sequence goes on along the minus strand of JARDZO010000265.1, from coordinate 3,770 downwards.
ACCCTGTGGCGATTGCCAAGGCCTATGAAGCGGCTCAGGCAGAATGTATGTCTGTGTTGACGGATGAGTCCTTTTTCCAAGGTAGTCTTGCGTATCTGAGCATGATTCATGAGGCAGTGAATCGACCGTTGCTGAGAAAGGATTTTCTCATCGATGAAAGGCAAGTGGTTGAAGCGCGGGCTGCGGGTGCAGATGCGATCCTGCTCATCGCGGCGATCCTCGAAAGGGATCAGTTGCGTCACTTATACCAAACAGCCGAGGAACTGGACTTGGACGTTTTGGTGGAAGTGCACGACAGTCGAGAATGCGAAATGGTGTTTCAATCGATCACGCCCAAATTGCTCGGTATCAACAACCGGAATCTCAATACGTTCCAAACAGATCTGAAGGTTACCCATGAAGTGATTGCAAACATTCCGTCCTCTATCACTGTGGTGAGTGAGAGCGGCATCTCTGTCCCAAGGGATATTGAAAATGTGCGGAACGCTGGAGCGAGAGCGGTCTTGGTGGGTGAGCATTTCATGAGACAGTCCGATGTGACGCAGGCAGTCATTTCGTTAGTAGGAGAGGCTGGCGGTACGAAATCGGGGGTGATCTTGTGACCTGCGTTAAAATTTGTGGAATCAAACGGGTAGAGACCTTGATGTTGTTAAAGGAGCTCGCCGTCGATTACGTGGGCTTCGTCTTTGCTCCTAGCAAGCGCATAGTAGATGCACCAACAGCCAAGATGCTTCTTTCCGCTGTTCCAGACCATCCACCTGCTGTCGGTGTGTTCGTCAATCCATCGCTCGCAGAATTGGATGCGGTTCTCGAACAGGTGCCTCTTGCGGTAATTCAGCTGCATGGACAGGAGACTCCAGCGTATTGCCAGGAGGTCAGAGAGCGTTTTTCGCTGCCAGTCTGGAAAGCACTCGCAGTTGGCGGGGAAGGGGATGCAGCAGCAGAAATCATGCGATATGCGGACACCGTAGACGCTTTCCTATTTGATACGTACGATCCGAGTCAGGCTGGCGGTACGGGAAAACGCTTTTCCTGGGAGCATATCCCTCATTTGCAGGAAGCATGTAAGGAAAAAGCGTGCATTGTCGCTGGCGGTATTAACGCTGGAAACGTAACGGAATTGGTCAATCGTTATCAGGCTGGTGTCATTGATGTATCGAGTGGAGTCGAAACAGACGGCGAAAAAGATGCCGAAAAAATAAAAACGTTGGTGGAGAGGGTGAAGGCGCATGAAGGAAACAACGACAACTACGCGAGTCGTGCCTGATGAAAAAGGACGCTTTGGAGCGTTCGGAGGGAAATTTGTACCAGAGACATTGATGAATGCTTTGACCGAATTGGAAGCTTCATTTGCGGAAGCGACACAGGATCCTGCTTTCTGCCATGAATTGAATCATCTGCTGAGCGAATACGCAGGTCGACCAACCCCACTCACCTATGCTGAGCGGCTGACAGAGGAGTTGGGCGGAGCTCGCATTTACCTGAAGCGGGAAGACCTCAATCACACCGGTGCTCACAAATTGAACAATGCACTGGGTCAAGGACTGCTGGCAAAGCGCATGGGGAAAAAATCGATTATCGCAGAAACGGGCGCTGGTCAGCACGGTGTGGCCAGTGCGACAGTCGCCGCAAAATTGGGACTCTCGTGCAAGGTTTTCATGGGAGAAGAAGACATCCGCAGACAATCCTTGAATGTTTTCCGAATGAAGCTGTTAGGCGCTGAAGTCATTCCGGCTGTTTCTGGTTCTCGCACGTTGAAAGATGCTACCAATGAAGCGATCCGTTACTGGGTTTCCAATGTGGAAGAGACGTTTTATGTCATCGGCTCAGTAGTAGGTCCTCATCCGTATCCATATATCGTTCGTGAATTTCAAAAAATCATCGGGGAAGAAACTCGTGCTCAAATCCTGCAAATGCTTGGCAAGCTGCCAGATGAAGTGATCGCCTGCGTAGGTGGAGGAAGCAACGCGATCGGCATGTTCTATCCTTTCATTCAGGATGAAACGGTTGCATTACGAGGTGTAGAGGCAGCTGGACAAGGTGTGAATACGGATAAGCACGCAGCCACACTGAGCCTCGGTCGTCCAGGTGTCATTCACGGCTCCCTGACCTATTTGCTGCAGGATGAACATGGACAGGTACAAGAAGCGCACTCCATTTCCGCTGGCTTGGATTATCCAGGCGTTGGACCAGAGCATGCCTACTTAAAAGATAATGGTCGAGTGACCTATACGTCTGTTACGGATGCTGAGGCATTGGAAGCTGTACAAATTCTTTGCCGGACAGAGGGCATTATCCCGGCTCTAGAAAGCGCCCATGCGATCGCCGAAGCTGTCAAGCGTGCGCCGCAAATGTCCAAGGACGAAATTCTTGTGATTTGTCTTTCAGGACGTGGGGACAAAGACGTGTTGACCATCCAGGATGCGCTTGAGAGCGAAAAAGGAGGAGAGCGGTAATGACGGAAGCCGTGAATCGTATTGATCGTTTGTTTGCAGATCGCAGTCGAAAACGTTTTATTCCATTCATCACGGTAGGCGATCCTACCTTGGAGGCAACGTATCAAATCGCGCAAGCTCTGGTAGAAGCGGGAGCAGACCTTCTTGAGCTGGGTATCCCATACTCTGATCCGCTTGCAGATGGTCCAACTATCCAGCGGGCCTCGCAACGAGCGCTGGAAAACGGCGTTTCCATTACAGATGCTTTGCAGCTCGTCGGAAGACTGCGTGAGTCAGGCATGGAAGCCTCTCTGGTTCTGTTCTCGTATTTCAACCCGGTGCTGCAGTACGGGGTGGATCGCTTTTTCTCAGACCTTGCCAAGTATGGTGCGGATGGAGTCGTCATTCCAGACTTGCCGATCGAGGAAAATGGACCTGCTGTAGAAGCAGCTAAGAAGTATGGCATTCATGTCATCTCGTTGGTGGCACCTACATCAGAGTCACGAATTCAAACGATTGGGGAGCAAGCAACGGGATTCCTCTATTGTGTATCATCTTTGGGTGTGACAGGCGCGCGTGCCAGCTTGCGGGAAGACTTGGCCGACTTCCTGGGTAGAGTGAAAGCCAGTACGACCGTTCCAACTGCTGTCGGCTTCGGTATTTCTACACCGGAGCAGGTAAAAGCAGTCGCTCCTCATGCGGATGGTGTGATTGTCGGTAGTGCGATCGTGCTGGAAATCGAGCGACACAATGAACAATTAAAAGATCCTGACCAGTCTGAAGAGGCTGTCGAAAAAATAAAAACGTTTGTACATCAGTTAGCGAGTGCGCTACAATAATGAGAAAAAACTGACTGGAGTGAATCGTGGATGCAACCGAAGCAGCGCATACTGAACGCACCGGTATATCAACCCGGGAAACCTATTGATGACGTCAAAAGGGAATATGGTTTGACGGAAGTAATCAAGCTGGCGTCCAACGAAAATCCATATGGATCATCGCCAAAAGCAAAAGAAGCCATTGCTGCTCAACTGGACAATTTGGCGATTTATCCGGATGGTGCGAGCCTTAGCTTGCGTTGGGATCTGGCTGAGTTTCTCGGAGTAAAACCGGCTCAGTTGATCTTTGGAAATGGTTCGGACGAAAATCTGTTGATGATCTCCCGTGCCTATCTGAGTGAGGGCACCAACACGGTAATGGCGTCTCCGACGTTTTCACAATACCGCTCCAATGCGATCATTGAAGGCGCTGAGCTGATTGAAGTACCGCTGAAAAATGGTGTGCACGATCTGGATGCGATGGCTGCTGCGATTAACGAACAGACCCGTGTCGTGT
>JARDZO010000264.1 GCA_029240815.1 Brevibacillus sp. | reverse complement strand
CGTTACCGTTCCTGCTTATGCAGTAGACGAAGGAACGTTCCGCAACGGTGTCGCTTTTGACGGCTCCAGCCTGACTGGTTACAAATCCATCGAGGAAAGTGACATGGTGGCCATGCCTGATCCGGCAACCGCCTTCATCGATCCTTTCGTAGAAGCCAAAACATTGAATATCGTATGTAACATCGCAAACCCTGACTACACCAGCTACGATCGCGACCCACGCGGTATTGCGCTGAAAGCAGAAGCTTATCTGCAACAACTGGGAGTAGCTACTGCGGCTTACTTTGGTCCAGAGTCCGAGTTTTTCCTGTTCGACTCCGTACGCTATGATTCCGGTCCATCCGGCTCCTTCTTCCACGTCGATTCAGAAGAAGCTTTCTGGAACACAGGTAAAGAAGGACAAAACCTCGGTTATAAAGTGCGTAACAAAGGCGGTTACTTCCCTGTACAACCTACCGATACGCAAGCAGATATCCGCAACGAAATGTGCACCCTGATGACCCAAGCAGGTATGTACGTTGAACGTCACCACCACGAGGTAGCAACGGCAGGTCAAGGAGAAATCAACTTCCGCTTTGACACGTTGACTCGCACGGCTGACAACCTGTTGCTGTTCAAATACATCGTGCGCAACGTTGCTGCTAAGCACGGCAAAACCGCTACTTTCATGCCAAAACCAATCGTTGGCGACAACGGTTCCGGCATGCACGTACACCAAAGCTTGTTCGACGGTGACACTCCGCTCTTCTATGAGCAAGGTGGATACGCAAACCTGAGCCAAGCAGCTCTGTACTACATCGGAGGCATTTTGCACCACGCACCTGCCCTGATCGCATTGACAAACCCGAGCACCAACTCTTTCAAACGTCTGGTTCCTGGCTACGAAGCTCCAGTCAACCTGGTCTTCTCCAAAGGTAACCGTTCTGCTGCAGTCCGCATCCCAGTAGCTGCCGTTACACCAAAAGCATCCCGTATCGAGTTCCGTACGCCTGACTCCACTGCTAACCCATACCTGGCATTCGCTGCTATGCTGATGGCTGGTCTGGACGGAATCAAGCGCAAGCTCGACCCACGCGAAATGGGCTTTGGTCCAATGGATAAAAACATTTACGACCTGTCCGATGCGGAAAAACACGAAATCAAGAGCGCACCTGGCTCTCTGGAAGAAGCACTACTCGCTCTCGAAGCGGATCACGAATTCTTGCTGGAAGGCGACGTCTTCACCAAAGAACTGATCGAAAGCTGGATTTCCCTGAAACGCGGCGAAATCCAACAAGTAGAGCGCACTGTGAATCCGAAAGAATACGAGCTGTACTACGATCTGTAGGAAGCACGACCGGTTCTTCTGACCGGTGGCAGTACTGAATCTGTTTCCATCCTCCAACCATATAGATTTTTCCTCATGGAAAAAGCCAATCACTTCCGCTTTGGAAGGATTGGCTTCTTTTTTCTATCATTCACATTTGAAGTATTTTACACTTTACCGCCAGTGTACACAGGAATAATATTAAATTCGATCATATTTTATTTATCTTCCTATTTCAGAAGGAGATGACTCAACTTTGGAGGTTCCAATCCCCCAGCTTGTCCCCCCCTCGCAATGCCATTCTTGCGGTTGTGCGAAATTTCATAAGGATGAAAAAAGAATTCATCTCTATCAAGATTACATCAACAACCATACCGTAATAGTCCAAGTAGAACGCCGGAGGTATCGCTGTTCCAATTGCGGCACAAAACAATGGGACAACGTATGTGGAGCATCTAAGCATTTAAGAAAAACTTATCGTCTTCTTTTGTGGGAAGGAACAAGGAAGGGCACAAAAAGGAGAAGTGGACATAAATTTTGAAATAATACATCTTTGATTTGGAGTCGTCGAGAAGTACGTGCATTTCGTTCCGAATTGGTCGCCCTGTGGCACGAAAAAGCCAATCACTTCCGCTTTGGAAGGGTTGGCTTCTTTTTTCTATGCTTCATTTAGTAGAGATATTCCACGTTTCATTCAGAAAGTGAGCTATGCGATCGACGGACCGCTGCACCAGCGCCTCACCTTTTTCCCGACTCGCCATACTCGGATATCCGATCGTACCCGAGTCTGTTTTGGTAGCATACCGCGCGTATTTGATGACATCAGGGTACAAATCCTTTTGCTTGGGTACTTCGTCTACAGCCTGCCCCAGATCGACAAGCTCCGGATATAGGTAAAGCAAGACGGACGTTCCCGCTTCCCCGGCATGGCCATGCGCCACCTCTCCCGACTCTACGATGCCCTGATCCTGCGACTTGATAAAGCGCCAGCAGTCAATCTGCGCGCAACGAATCTCCGGCCGCTGCCTCAAAGTCTGAGAAACGTGGTTCACCATCGCTACGTTCCCTGCATGCCCGTTGATAAACAGAAAGTTTTTGAATCCCCATTTGACCAGGCTGTCTACCACATCTTTGAGATAAGCCCTAAAGCTATCCGGCGTTATGGTAATGGTCCCTGGAAAGTCATCGAGCGCCGACGAATCTCCCACCTCCAAGGTCGGACCGATGATGGCCTGCACTCGCTCGGCAACCAGCTCTGCGATTTTGGTTGCGACCAGCATATCCGAGCCCATCGGTAAATGAGGACCGTATACTTCGCATGCACCTGTCGGAATGATGACCAGGTCCGTCCCTTTTTTTCGCTCCACAAACGTCGTCCAGCTCATCTCTTTCATGCGATTCGTAGCAACTATCATCCCATATCCCCCTTTTGAATTGGCGCACGCTTCTATTCGTACAAGTGACAGGCGATATAGCGACCATCCCTGTTTGTAAAGACGGGCTTTACCGTTTGGCAGATGTCCATGCAATCCGGGCAACGTGGATGGAAAGTGCATCCCGAAGGCGGATTCGCTGGGCTCGGCACGTCTCCACGCAGGACAATCCTCTCTTTCTTAACTAGCGGATTGGGGGTGGGCACGGCCGAGAGCAGGGCTTTCGTATACGGATGCATCGGGGAATCGAACAGCTCACGCTTGTCTGCCAGCTCAACGATTCTCCCCAAGTACATCACGCCGATCCGGTTGCTGATATGCTTCACCACACTGAGATCATGGGCGATAAACAAGTAGGTCAAGTCGAATTGTTCCTGCAAGTCTTGCATCAGATTGATCACTTGCGATTGAATGGACACATCCAGTGCTGATACCGGCTCGTCAGCAACGATCAGCTTTGGATGGAGGGCCAGTGCACGAGCAATCCCGATCCTTTGGCGTTGACCGCCGCTGAATTCGTGACCGTACCGCTTGGCATGGTAGCTGCTCAGTCCGACGACATTCAGCAGTTCATCGATTCGCCTGTCTTTTTCCTTTCCCCGGGCAATCTGATGAATCTCCAGCGGCTCCGCGATAATATCGCCAACCGTCAGTCGCGGATCGAGGGAAGCATACGGATCCTGAAAAACCATCTGCATATCCCTCCGCAGTTTTCGCAGCTCCCCTGTATTCATGCCTACCAGGTTTCTTCCCTCGTATTTGACTTCACCCTCTGTCGGCTCAAGCAGTTGCAGGAGCACTCTACCTGTAGTCGATTTGCCGCAGCCGCTTTCTCCTACTAATCCGAGAGTCTCCCCTTTGTAAATGGAAAAATCCAAGCCATCGACCGCCTTTACATATCCTGCGGTTCGGCTGAAAATCCCCTTTTTAATCGGGAAATACTTCTTTAAATTCGCAACTTCAATTAATGGCTGTCTCATGGCCTATCCTCCCCTCGGTGGATGCATGGAGCCAGCATCTGCTGAAATGGCCCAGCTCGAGTTCTTCCAATCGAGGTGACTGGTCGCGACAAATATCCATCGCGTATTCACAACGTGGGGCAAAGCTGCATCCGTTTCGCAAGCTGCCTTGGGCAGGTACACTTCCTTTGATGGAGTACAGTCGTTTCTCTTCCGAATCGAGCGTCGGCATGGACTTCATCAGACCTTGCGTGTACGGGTGCCTTGGATGGGTGAAAAGGGTGATGACGTCACTCTCCTCCACCACTTTTCCGTCGTACATGACAACTACCCGGTCGCACATCTCCGCTACTACGCCCAAGTCGTGTGTAATGAGCAGAATCGCTGTTCCCTTCGTGGATTTCAGCTCGCTCATGAGGTCCAGGATTTGCGCCTGAATGGTCACGTCCAGAGCTGTCGTCGGTTCATCGGCAATCAGGAGCTTCGGATCGCAAGCCATCGCCATGGCTATCATCACCCGTTGCCGCATCCCCCCCGACAAGCGATGCGGATATTCATCAACGATTTGTTCCGCTCTCGGAATTCCTACCAGCTTGAGCATCTCCACGGCCCGAGCTCTGGCTTGCGCTTTGCTGTAGTTCCTGTGGATGCGGACGGCTTCCCCGATCTGATCTCCTATGGTGAAGACAGGATTCAGAGAGGTCATCGGTTCTTGAAAAATCATCGCCATCTGGTTTCCCCGGATCTCTCTCATTTGCTCTTCCGACATCGCCAGGATGTCTTTGCCGTCAAACGTTATAGAGCCATCTACTACCTTGCCGGGGGTTAGCCGCATTGCAGTTAAAGAGGTTACACTTTTACCGGAGCCGGACTCTCCGACGATCCCTACCGTCTCACCTTCGCGAATGTTGATATCCACACCATCAACCGCCGCCACTACTCCTTCGTCCGTATAAAAGTACGTCTTCAGTCCTTTGATCTCGAGCAGTTTGCGCTCCAATGCTTATCCCCCTTCCTCACAGCTTCATCTTCGGATCCAGCGCGTCTCGCAAACCGTCTCCCAGCATATTAAATGCGAGCACCATAAACATAATCGCCAATCCCGGTATCGTACTCACATGCGGAGCCGTCCGCAAATACTCTCTGCCTGTACTGAGCATCGCTCCCCATTCCGGTGTCGGCGGTTGCGCCCCCATCCCGAGGAAACTAAGTCCGGAAGCGGTGAGGATTGCCGTAGCAATACGCATGGTAGACAAGACGATAATCGGGGCAACACTGTTTGGAAGCACATGCTTGAAGATCACCCGGGCATGGCTGGCGCCCATCGACTTGGCCGCTTCGATAAACTCCTTGTTTTTTACAGAGATGACAGCACTCCGGGAAATCCTGGCAAAAGTCGGCACTGAGAAAATCCCGATCGCGATCATGACGTTCACCATCCCAGGACCTAGTACGCTGACAATAGCCAACGCCAGCAGGAAACTGGGAAATGCCATAAAAATATCCATGATCCTCATGATGAACATGTCCGTCCTGCCTCCAAAATAGCCAGAGATCGTTCCTAACCCTACACCGACGACGACCGAAATCAAGACACCTACAATCCCGATCATCAACGAGATTTGTGAACCGTAAATAATCCGGGACAAAATATCTCGTCCGTATTCATCCGTCCCAAAAGGATGATCGGCGGAAGGGGGCTGCAGGATCACATTCATGTCTTGTTCGATCGGGTCATAAGGAGCGATCCCTTGCGCAAAAACGGCAATGCCGACAAAGATGACGACCATCCAAAAACCTACCAAAGCTCGCTTGTTTTTTCGAAATCTGCGCATCATGGTTGCCCATGGCGAGCGCCGCTGATAGGACAATTCTGCCGTATGGGAGCCCACCTGTACGCTTACTTCCGTGTCGCTCATCGCTTTCGCCCCCTTCTAATCGTATCGAATCCGAGGATCTACCGCGCCGTAGCATAGGTCGACTACGAGATTCACAATGACGAAGATCGCAGCGACGAACAAGATGCTCCCCTGAATGGCCGGATAATCCCGAAACTGGATCGATTGGATAATATAACGCCCGATTCCATTCATCGAAAAAACCGTCTCCGTCAGAACCGCTCCGCCCAGCAAATGACCGAATTCCAGACCCACGATGGTGATGATAGGAATTAAGGCATTTTTCAACGTATGTTTGTAGATGATCAGCTTTTCTCTGACACCTTTGGCACGTGCTGTACGGATAAAGTCTTGATGAATCACCTCCAAAATACTGGAGCGCGTCAAACGGGCTAATACGGCTGAGGAAGACAAGCCCAGCGCGAGTGCAGGAAGGATGTAATGCTTGAACTGCGTACTTCCTCCCGAAGGCAGCAATTGCAGGTAATAGGAAAAAACCAGAATCAGCATGATCCCGGACCAGAATACCGGCATCGATATCCCGAACAGGGAAACCATCATCGTCGCGTTGTCCCTCATGCTGTTCGGCCTGATCGCAGAGATGATTCCTGCGAAAAGGCCGACGAAGACCATGACGATGACAGAAAGCATCGTCAATAAGATCGTGCTCGGAAACCGGGACAAGATTTCTTCTGCCACAGGTCTGTCTGAACGCAATGATTTGCCCAGATCACCCTGGAGCAGCCCCATGACGTAGCTCCCATACTGTTCATACAAGGGGCGGTCGAGTCCCAAGCGCTCCTTTACGATCTGGATCTCATCTGCCGTAGCATCTACGCCTGCAATCAAATTGGCCGGATCCCCTGGCACCGAATGAATGATGATAAAGCAGAGGATCGATACACCGATCAAGGTTGGAATCATTTGCAACAGACGCTTTGCGATATATCCCAGCAACTCGACGCCTCCTTTTCTCTCGATTCGGTCTCGTTATGGAAAGCGGTTCGTCAGACGTACAATTCTGGCTGCCGGTGCAAATGGGAAGGCAGCTTTTCCCGCACTTCCTGCACGCGTGCCAGATCGACTCGACAAGGAATCAGCGCTTCTGTCTCCGCCCCGCGAGCTAGTACGACCCCCATCGGATCCACCACTAGGCTCTGTCCGATATAATGATCGTTGACCTGGTTGCATGCTACGACGTACGCCGTATTTTCCAATGCCCGAACCGTCACCAGACTCTCCCAATGCCTTTCCTTGACAGGTCCCTTCACCCATCCAGATGGAACAACCAGAATATCTGCTCCGTGTAATGCCTGATAGCGGGAAATCTCCGGAAAGCGCAACTCGTAGCAGACGAGCAATCCAATTTTGCCAAAAGGCGTATCGACCGGCTCGAACAAGGAGTCACCCGGTTTAATCGCGAGCGATTCTTTTGCCCCAAAGGCATCGTACAAATGCGTTTTCCGGTAAGAACTCACCACTTGGCCAGAGGAATCTGCGAGGATGACAGAGTTGTATACTCTGTCATCCTGTGCGTCTTCCGTTCTTTCTCTCATGCCAAAGATGATCCACACACCGTATTTGCTTGCCAGCTCACACATTCCGCTCACAAACGGGCCGTCTATCGCCTCCGCATCATTCAGCTTCACTTCACGCGGCGTACCGACGATGAAATAACTCATATACGCCTCTGGAAAGACCACCAGGTCCGCCCCATACACTTCAGTCGCATCCTGCAGGGCTTTTTCCGCTTTCTGCAAATTCACCTGCTTGTCATCCGTCGATCCCAGCTGTGCCATCACGATTTGAAAGGACATGCCGTCTCACTCTCCTTTATCATTATGCGACCAGATGACTCCTATCTTCTAAAAGTGGGAGATGAATGGTCGCTATCTTTGGAATTACATGGTAAACCAGGGATAGGAACGTATGTTTGTGAATGGAGGTGAAAATCTATGGGACAATACAAAGCATTCCAATTCCGTCTCTATCCCACAGCCGAACAGGCCACACTCATCAACAAAACCATGGGATGCTGCCGGTTTGTGTTCAATCATTTCCTC
>JARDZO010000045.1 GCA_029240815.1 Brevibacillus sp. | reverse complement strand
GCGTACCTTGACCGGCGTCCTGGTAGATGGCCTGCATAATTCTCTCTTCCAGGTTCACCGATGGTAAAGGAACCTCCTTCAAGAACTGCACCTCCTCGTCTGTATCCAATAGTTTTTCGATCCACGCCATGCAATCATCACAGGTTTCAATATGTGAGATCACATCGCTGTCCGTGTCTTCTTCCAACCATGCTTTTCTAAATGCCTGGCAGTTCATGTACGAGCCCCCCTTCCTTGCGGGTTAACAATTTTGCGAGTTCCTGGCGAGCGCGCAGGTATCGGACTCGGGCGGTCGACTCGGCAATGCCGAGGAGCGAAGCGATTTTTTCGAAAGGATATTCATGCGTGCAACGAAGCACGATTACTTCTCGATAGGTGTCCGATAGCAAAGCGAATGCTTCTTCGATTTCGCGACGCTGCTCCTTATTCATAAGCGATTCCTGAGGAGACTCATCTCGCGTGTTGGCTGGTACATAGGCCAGCTGCTCATCTGAGTCATGGAACTTCCGACGACGCAGGAAGTCGATGCTCTTGTTGCGGGCCAGTGTGTGCAGCCAGGAAGAAAATTGACTGTCTCCCCGGAAGGTAGACAGCTTTTCATACGCTTTGACAAAAACTTCTTGAGTGAGATCCTCCGCATCGGAGCGATTGTTTACCATCTTGTAAATAAAAACGTAGATCATATGCTGGTATCGTTGGATGAGGTCGCGATACCCTTCGATGTCGCCCTGAAGAATCCGCTGAATGATTTCGGCGTCGGATTGCATTGAATCTCCGGCCTCCCTTCCCTCTATGAGACGCTGGTTCTTTTAAAACGTTTCAGACCAGCGTTTCCATCTCTATAATATCGTATGGATACCCTTGTTCCACGAGAAAAAGCTGACGATGGAGTGAAAATTCTTGCTCCCGCGTATCCCGTGTTACTAGTGTATAAAAATGCGCCTTGTTCTCATCTGTCTTGGGTCGTAGGATTCGTCCAAGTCGCTGTGCTTCTTCTTGTCGGGAGCCGAATGTCCCCGAGATTTGAATCGCGACGTTGGCGTCTGGCAGATCCACTGCAAAGTTTGCGACCTTGGAAACAATGAGGCGCTTGATTTTCCCCTGTTTAAACTGCTGGTACAACAACTCCCGTTCACTCTCCGGTACTTTCCCCGTGATGAGTGGGAGTTGCAGAGCATGTGCCATTTGATCAAGCTGGTCGACATATTGACCGATAATCAGTACCTGGTCATGAGGATGCTGATCCAGCAAGTAGCGGACTACCTCCAGCTTTCTTGGATTCTCCGCAGCGATGCGAAACTTTTGCCGAGCAGTAGCGCGTGCGTAAGCCTCTCGCCATTTGGATTCGAAGGGCAGGCGGATTTCACGACAGTGCGCTTCGGCAATCCATCCCTGTTCCTCCATCATTTTCCATGGAACTTCATATTTTTTTGGACCAATCAAGGTAAAGACGTCTTCCTCCCGTCCGTCCTCACGAACAAGCGTAGCCGTCAATCCCAGTCGCCGCGTGGCCTGGATGCCGGATGTGACACGAAAAACCGGCGCTGGCAACAAATGAACCTCATCGTAAATGATAAGCCCCCAGTCGCGCTCTGAAAAGAGTTTCATGTGAGGAAATTCATCCTCCGCGCTGGGACGGTACGTCAATATTTGGTAAGTAGCCACTGTAATCGGTTTTACTACTTTGCGATCACCCGTGTATTCACCAACCAAGGAAGGATCCAAACCCGTTTTGTCCAGGAGCTCACTTATCCATTGGCGAACGGATGTGGTGTTCGTTGTCAGAATCAGTGTCGCCGTCTGCAGCTGGCAGATAGCACCTAGCCCAATCACGGTTTTACCTGCACCGCATGGCAGGACGAGGGTACCGCTCCCTCCGGTGACGGCGCCTCCAGAGTAAAAAGCGTTGACAGCCTCCTCCTGATAAGGACGAAGAGAAAACGGCCGTCCTGCCAAGGTGATTTCCCGCCATTGTACGGGACAGCTCTCACCCGTGGTGTAGCCGGCGATGTCCGAGACTGGGTAGCCTAGATGGATGAGCTCTTGCTTGATCAATCCGCGAGCGAATGGCTTGATGACGTAGCCTTCTTCGCGTGATTCATCAATCAATTGGGTAATAGATTTGTAACCAACGAGTTCTTTAAGCAAGAGGGGATCTCCACTTTTTAAAATCATGTCGTCTCCTGACTTTTCCAGCCGGATACGACCATAACGGCACATCGTTTCCTCAATTTCCTTGACGATTGTTGGAGGAACTCCGTATTTACTATACGTGCCGAGGACCTCGGATACCTGCTCATGTGTCAATCCGCCTGCTGCCGCATTCCACAGCGATAAGGGAGTGATCCGGTACGTATGCATGTATTCCGGGCTTTTGATCAGTTCGGCAAAGCCATGGATGGCTTGTCTCGCTTCAGTAAACAAAGGGTGCTGTGTCTCCAGCAGGATCGTTCGGTCACTTTGTACAATCATGGGCAGATCTGGACGGTAAGACAAGTGACTCACCTCATTAACTAGCTACATATTCATACAGAACTATGTTATCACAATCGGGAAAAGAAAGAAAAACAGACAGGTAACATTTGTCCCAGGGTGGGAAACAATATCCCAAAGTACGGACGGAAGGGAAGGAGGGTCATGGCGATGTTGGGGACCTGGTTTCATTTGGGGATGGTCGTGATCCTCGTGCTGCTCAATGGATTTTTTGTGGCGACTGAGTTTGCTGTCGTCAAGGTGAGGGAATCGCGCATCGCTCAATTGGTTGCGGAAGGGAACATCAATGCAGTCAACGTGGAAAAGCTATTGCACAATCTCGATGCTTATCTCTCAGCGTGCCAATTAGGCATTACGCTCGCATCTCTTGGGCTTGGGTGGTTGGGCGAACCAGCCGTCGCTCATCTACTGCATCCCGTTTTTCGCTATTTTGGCTTAAATGAGACTCTGACTAGCAGCATTTCCTTTATTATAGCTTTCTCTGTCATTACCTTTTTGCATATTGTGCTGGGCGAACTGGCACCCAAAACATTGGCCATCCAAAAAACAGAAACGATCGTACTGGCTGTAGCGAAGCCGATCATGTGGTTTCACAAAGTCATGTATCCGTTCATTACCCTGTTGAACTGGTCTGCTTCCCGAATTCTTGCGCTTTTTCACATATCGATGGAACCGCATCAGGAGGCGCATACAGAAGAAGAAATCCGTATCCTCGTCAACGAAAGCCACAAAAGCGGGCTGATCGACAATACAGAAATGATGCTGGTAGACAATATTTTTGACTTCTCCGAAACGATGGCGAGGGAAATCATGGTCCCCCGCACAGACATGGTGGTGCTCAACATTCGCGATCCGTTCGAGGAAAATGTGAGGCTGGTGCAAAACGGGCGGTATACCCGCTATCCGGTTGTCGATGGGGACAAGGATCATGTGGTAGGGAGCCTGCACATCAAAGACATGCTGACTGGATTGCTGGAAGGAGAGCAGCGCGATCTGGAGACGCTGATGCGCTCGGTACTCACTGTTCCTGAGACCATTTCCATCAGTCGCTTACTGACGATGCTCCAGAAACAGCGTGGTCAGCTGGCGATCATCATCGATGAATATGGAGGTACCGCTGGCCTGGTCACGCTCGAGGATATCATGGAAGAAATTGTGGGCGACATTCAGGATGAATTCGACGACGAGCGTCCGG
The DNA here is from genome assembly GCA_029240815.1 of Brevibacillus sp. The sequence goes on along the minus strand of JARDZO010000045.1, from coordinate 23,325 downwards.
AAGTGGAGCGAAGTGATAACGTCCTTTCCCTCGATGGACGCATGCTCTTGGAAGAAGTCAGCGACTATCTGGACATCGATCTGGAGTCGAGCGAAGTGGATACGCTGGCCGGCTGGATCTATATGCAATTTGACCATTCACCGCGCGTAGGAGATGTAGTGAAAAAGGGCAGCTACCATTTCTATGTCGGGGAAGTAGACCATTATCGGATTACACGAGTGATCGTAAAGAAGTTGCCACTGGAGGAAGCAGTGGTGGATACCTGAGTGGGTCCATCGCTGTTTTTGTTTGTTTATCAATATACTCAAATGATATATATCAATTTTAAAACCGTTTAATTTAGACTAAAAAGGGAAGAAATATCGGTATTGTTTTCTTGGAAATGGATTTAAAAATGTTGATGAAAAAATCTTTTCAACGTAGTACGATGTGTTATAATAATTCAGAGTTTGCGAGTAAGCTAGTAGAATAGTCGTAAGCAGAAAGTAGCGAAGCAGAGCCTAGAGGAGGAAGTTGAGATGAGACGAGCAGTCAGTATGGGACTGACCGCGTTGCTGGCATTTTCTTTGGCAGCATGCGGCAATCAAACAGGTGGAAAAACGGACACAACCGCAGCAAAACCAGGTGAGCAAGTGCAAACTGTGAAGTTGGGATTGACGCAATTTGTGGAACATCCAGCATTGGATGCCATTCACCAAGGGATTCTGGATGGATTGAAAGCTTCTGGTTATGAAGAAGGAAAGAATCTGGAAGTTGATTATCAAAATGCCCACGGTGATATGAACAATACCGTTTCCATTGCGCAAAAATACGCTGGTGACCAAAAGGATCTGGTTGTGGCAATCGCTACACCATCCGCACAAGCAGCAGCAAAGGCGATTACTGACAAGCCTGTCGTTTTCAGTGCAGTGACAGATCCGCTGTCCGCACAATTGGTCAGCAGTTTGGAAAAACCAGACGGCAATGTGACCGGAACCTCAGATAAAGTATCGATGGAACAACAATTGCAGCTGATCAAAAAATTCCTGCCCAACTTGAAAAAGCTGGGAGTGATCTACACGACTTCCGAGGTCAACTCTGAAGTGCAAGTGAAGGATCTGGAAGCGGCAGCGAGCAAAGAAGGCGTGGAAATCGTCAAAGCAGGCATTTCGCAGCTGTCAGAAGTACAGCTGGCTGCAAATGGACTGACTGCGAAGACAGATGCCTTGTTCATCCCGATTGACAACACCGTCGTCTCTTCTTTTGAAGCCGTTTTAGGTGCAGCTGAACAGAGCAAGATTCCTGTATTTGCTTCTGATACTGACACGGTAAAACGCGGCGCGGTAGCCACCTATGGAATCGATTATTACGGCATGGGTAAGCAGACCGGTGAAATGGCAGCGCGTGTTCTGAAAGGACAGGCGGTAGCGGAAACTCCGGTAGAGATTTCCAAACAAGCCGAACTATACATCAATGAAACGGCAGCCGGGAAGTTTGGTCTCACAATACCTGAAGAGCTCAAACAGCAGGCGAAAGAAATCATCAAGTAAAAAGAGAGCTTCATGCTCTCTTTTTCTTCTTTTAAAAATGTTTTAAGCGTGTTAAAATTAGAAAAAATTTTTGAGGGGGCTATTTATCAAATGTTCAAACAAAAGAGACCTATGAAAATGATTCAGAGTTTTTTATTTCCTTTGTTGCTTTTGTCCGTCACCGCGTGTGGACAGCAAAGCGCCACCCAGGCACCAGCAGCGAATAATGCAACAGCTCCAGCTGCTGAAAAGCAACTGACCATCGGGATCTCCCAATTCGTCGAGCATCCTGCTTTGGATGCAGCTCGTGAAGGTTTTATCGCGCAATTGGCGAAAAACGGCTACGAAAAAGACAAGCAAGTCAAAATTGATCTGAAATCTGCACAAGGCAGCATGGATACTGCGATCTCCATCGCACAAAAATTCGAAGCTGACAAAGTAGACCTGGTACTGGCGATTGCGACACCAACTGCTCAAGCGGCAGCTCAAACAAGCAAAGAGATCCCGATCCTTTTCACGGCTGTTACGGATCCAGTGGAAGCGGGTCTTGTCAAAGCAATGGAGAAACCAGAAGGCAACGTAACAGGGACTTCTGACATGAACCCGGTGGAAGAGCAATTGAAGCTGATTAAAGAAATGAAACCGGACGCAAAATCGGTAGGAATTATCTATAGCTCTGGTGAAGTAAACTCAAAAGTACAAGTGGACGCAGCGAAAGCCGTTGCAGACAAGCTTGGTCTGACTATTCAAGAAGCGGCTATCACGAGCGCAACCGAAGTGAAGCAAGCAGCTGAATCCATGGTAGGCAAAGTGGATGCGTACTACATTCCAACCGATAACATGGTCGTTTCTGCTATCGCAGCTGTCTTGGGCGTAGCTGAATCTCAAAAGATCCCAGTCATTGCAGGTGAAGAAAACTCCGTGAAGAGCGGTGCGATTGCTACTTACGGTATTGATTACACCAAATTGGGAGCGCAAACGGCTGATATGGCAGTGAAAATCTTGAAAGGCGAAGCAAAACCAGGTGACATGCCTGTAGAAATGCAAGCCGAAATGAAACTGGTATTGAATAAGAAAGCAGCGGAGAAAATGGGAGTGACCATTCCGCAATCGATGCTCGACCGCGCAGGAGAAGTGGTAGAGTAATACATGCAGCAACAGGAGGACTTCTTCTATGAATCTGGCAATAATGGGGGCAATCGAACAGGGCTTGCTTTTTGGAATATTGGCTCTGGGCGTGTATCTGACCTTTCGCATTCTAAATGTACCTGATCTGACCGTAGACGGTAGCTTTGCTTTAGGCGGCGCGATCGCTGCGAAGTTTATCATCGATGGAATCAACCCTTTCCTCGCTACGCTGCTGGCATTTGTGGTCGGCGGTGTGGCTGGAGCCTTTACCGGTATCCTGCATACCAAAGGGAAAGTAAACGCCCTATTGGCAGGGATCTTGACCATGATCGCGCTGTACTCGATCAACCTGCGTATTATGGGCAAAGCCAATCTGCCGCTATTGCGGGAAGATACGTTGTTTACCTACGTCAAGGATCTGAGTGTTCCGAATTTGGCAGTAGGTGGCATAACGATTCTGACTGGTGTGGCTATGGTATTCCTGGTGGGTGTGTTGGTTTTGAAGCTGGTGATTGACTGGTTCCTGCATACCGACCTTGGTCTGGATTTGCGTGCGACGGGTGACAACCCGAAAATGATCCGCAGCTTTGGTGTCAATACAGACACGACAACCATCGTAGGCTTGGCGCTCTCCAACGGGCTGGTCGCAGTCTCTGGAGCATGGGTCGCCCAGTATCAGGGCTTCGCCGACGTGGGCATGGGGATCGGGATGATTGTCATTGGTCTTGCTTCTGTTATTGTCGGGGAAGTCTTGTTTGGAAGCTCCTCCATTTTCCGAGTGACGCTCGCCGTCATTCTCGGATCGATTGTCTACCGATTAGTCATCGCATTGGCTCTGCAGGCGGGTCTCAATCCGTCCGACATGAAGCTGATCACAGCCTTGATCGTGATTATCGCGCTGACTGTTCCGACCATTGCCAAGGGCATTTGGAAGAAACAGGGGGGCCGCACGATGAGGGGAGGAAGCAGCGATGCTTAAGATTTCGAGAGTCAATAAAGTATTCAACGCGGGAACGGTCAACGAAAAGATCGCCCTGCGCAATGTAAATCTGCACGTCAAGCGCGGAGAGTTCATCACCGTCATCGGTAGTAACGGTGCAGGTAAATCCACGATGATGAACATTATCTCCGGAGGAATGCTGCCGGATGAAGGCAGTATCACGATCGATGGAAATGATGTGACCCGAATGGGAGAACACCAACGTGCTGGGCTAATTGGACGCGTGTTCCAGGATCCGATGGCCGGGACTGCTCCCAACATGACGATCGAAGAAAATCTGGCGATCGCATTGGCGAGGGGGCAACGTCGGAAGCTGTCCTTTGGTGTTAACAACCACAAGCGGGAGCTGTTCCGCGAGCAGTTGAAACAGCTGGACCAAGGACTGGAGAATCGGTTGAAAACAAAAGTCGGTTTTCTCTCGGGCGGTCAGCGACAAGCGCTCAGCCTCCTGATGGCGACCTTCACAGAGCCGAAGATTTTGCTCCTCGATGAGCACACGGCGGCACTCGACCCTAAGCGGGCACAGTTGATTGTAGATCTGACGGAAAAGATCGTGGAACGCCACAATCTGACGACGATCATGGTCACGCACAACATGGAACAAGCGTTGAACATGGGAAACCGCTTGCTCATGCTGCATGACGGTGGTATCATCCTCGACATTCCGGATGAGAAGAAACGCACGATGAAACCTCAGGACCTGCTGCGAGCTTTTGAAACAGCCCGCGGTGGAGAAAGCTTTAGCGAAGACCGTTTCCTGTTGACCTAGTCATTTGTGTCTCAGCCTTCCTGTACCAGTGGGAAGGCTTTTTCTTTTTTAGCGAGATACGCATATATCGCCCAGCTACCGATGAGAAGCACGGCTGCGACGATCGCGAACAGTGTGGCTCCTCCAAAATGTATCAAGACAAGACTGCCCAGATAAGGTCCGCATGAGCGGGAGATGTCCCAGTGGGTCCCTGTGATCGCAAAGTAGCGTCCACGCATCGAGGGAGGCGCAACCCTCGTGACGTATGTCAAAAGCTGTGTAATGCCAATGCTTTCGCCAATGACCCAAATCAATTGCAGGGCGATCAGGGCAGGAAGTGAATCGAGAAACGCATATCCGAGTGCGACGATCAAAAAGCAGAAATACGATCCGCTGATGAGCAGGCGTGCAGGGAGCTTTTGCGTCCACTTGACCAGCCAAAATTCGAGAAGGATTAACATGATGCCTTTTACGGAGACAAGGGTCGCCAACGTTTGCAAATAGTCGGGCATCGTTTGCTTGATATGCAGCTGCAGATTTGTTTCCGTTTGCGAGTAGAACAAGCTGACTGGCAAAGATAAAAACATGATAGCGAGAGCTGGTCGATAGGCTTGCAAGGAGCCTTTCGAATACGTACCAGTTGCAGCATCTTCCGAAGGGAAGGCAGGCTGCGCGTGAGGGACTTTCCACCAGACAGCGATTGCGTACAAGAGCAGGGACAATGCTGTGAATAAAAAGGCGAGTGCTGGATCGTACTGGTAAATCAGCACACCTACCAAAGGGCCTAATGCAGCTCCGATACTGCCTGCGGTGCTTAAGAGGGCAAATGCGCTCGCCATTTGACTCCCGGCGATGGAATCAGCGAGATGGGCACGGCTCGCTGGAATGAACAGAGAGCGTCCTGCTCCGTTGATTACGTACAGCAAGGCAAAGGCAGCGATCGAGTCTGCCCACGCCATGGCGAGCATCGCCAAGCCTTGTAGCAGCAGGGAGACCAGCATAACCGTTTTTCGCCGAAATCGATCCGTAACGCCACCGGCAAACAGCGTCAGCAAGATTTCAGAAAAAGGCTGTAATCCGATAATCAGCATAGTCCATGTAATGGAGCTACCGATATGCTCGCTCAAGTACAGGACCAAAAAAGGGGCAATCATCGCGCTGGAAAGAGAAGTGAGCGTTTCTCCGAACAGCCTGACCCACAAGATTGACGGATACGTTGCGATTAGGCGTGTGAGGAAATGAGGAATGAGGTTCATGGGTGGCTTCCTTTCTGATTGAGATCGTTGATTGTGGTTTCGTCAAATTTTACGTTGGCAAGGCCTGGAGAAAAAGCGTACGATTATGCCTACGGTAATTTCATGTTTTGGAAAGAAGAATGGGTGGTGGTATCGATGCAGCTGGTAGAACAATACGTGCGTCTATTCACGGGTTGTCATCATTTGAAACAGGGGACGCCTACTGACATATCTTTGGCTGAAGTTGCTGCCATTCTGTTTTGCACCCACCGCAATGCGACATGGACGCTGAAGAAGATGCAAAACCAGGGGTGGCTCCATTGGCAGCCGGGGCGAGGGCGTGGAAACCGCTCCGTACTCACCTGCCTGCTAGCACCAGAGGATCTGGTGTTTACGGTTGCCAAAGAGCTCGTGCAAAAAGGGGACATTCACGGCTCCAGGCAACTGGTTGGTCAGTATCAACATGAGTGGAATGGGCTAGAGGAAAACTATTCACGGTGGATGAGCAGCCAGTTTGGTTTGAGCGTATCGCGGGAAAAAGGAAATGGGGAACGAGCGGATACGTTGCGGTTCTTTATGGATCGACCGTTTCACATCCTCGATCCGATCCGGGTGTTGTTACGCTCGCAAACTCATTTGGTCAAGCACATTTTCGATACGCTCGTCCGATTTGATCCTGCGACGAGAACCATCGTGGGTCAGCTCGCTTTTTTCTGGGAGTCAGATGAGCAAGGAAAAGAGTGGACGATGTATCTTCGAAAAGGTGTCTTGTTTCATCACGGGCGTCAGATGAATGCAGAGGATGTCTCCTATTCCTTGCTACGTTTGATGGAGGCACCATCCAGGCATCGTTGGCTGACTCGTTCGATTCAATCTGTCCAGCCAATAGACGATCACATCGTTGTCGTGACCTTGCAGCAGCCTGACCATTTGTTTCTCCATGCTTTGAGCAAGGAGTGCGTGTCGATCGTGCCAAAAGATTACGTGACACAAATGGGAGAGGGCTTTGCAGCATGGCCAGTGGGAACAGGACCCTTCAAAGTGATCCGCAACGATGACTCGATGCTTGTTCTCGAAGCGTTTCAGCCCTATTTTGCAGGGCGCCCGTTTCTCGATCGCGTCGAGCTATGGTGCGTGCCTGAATTGCAGGATGACGTAGAAACGAATCAAGTACAATTATGGAGGTCTGCGGAAGGAGCGGGGATGGTACCCGCAAATAGTGTTGACTGGAGTGGATTGTCTCGACACGAACAGAGCTTTCAGTATGTGAGTCTTAATGGAGCAAAGCCAGGTCCTCTACACAATCTTTCCTTTCGTGCGGCTATGGCTGCTATCATTTCTGGCGAAGCGTTGCGATCGGATCTGAAAGGATCGAGGCAGCCTGTGGAGGCGTGGGGGGAAGCAGTCCCGTTTTTACCCGAAGAAGAAATGAGCACTTTTCTGATAGATGGGAAGGATTGTGGCTATGACGGGGAAAAGCTGCTTTTATATACGTATCCAGATCTGGACCATGTGGAAGATGCGACATGGATTCAGGCCAGATGCGCGCAGTATGGGATTGTGATCGAAGTTGTCTACGTTGATCCTGAAGCGCTGGCGCAACCGGCGATGCTCCGGGAGGCAGATCTGATCGTAGACAGCGCGAATGTGGACGAGCGACTGGAATTATCCTTGGTGGAGTTTGTTTATGCGGAGGCGTTGAGTATCCAGCATCATGTTGACGAGCAAGGCAGGGAAGAGGTAGAAGAGCAGATGAAAAGCTTGCTTGAGGCAAAAACCAAACCCGATCGGGAGTATGAGATGAGGAAAATTCTCGCGATTCTTCAGAAACGGCACACGTTTGTCCCGCTGTATTCCAATCGTGTCGAGATGCAAGCACACCCGCGTCTATCCGGCATTTCTCTGGATGCGTATGGGTGGGTTGACTTTTCTCGGGTTTTTGTGCGAGCATAGCTGAAAATTTGTCACATTTTAGTGTGAAACCGCTTTCCTGTTTCAACGTATAATTAAGTAAAGAGTTTTTTACCGTTTTAAAAACAATTTCTTATTAGAATGCAAAACGGTAGGAGGAGGAAGTACAGTGTATACGAAAACAGAGAAGGACAAACATATTGTGTTTGCTTCCATTCGCTTGATGATATGTGTCGGACATGCCGACGGTTATATAGGAAATAAAGAAGTGAACCGGATTCATGAAATGGTAAATTCAGAACATTTCACGCTGAAGGAACGCCAGATCTTGATGGACGACATGGACTACCCGAAGCGTCCAGAGGTCATCGTCGAGGACATGATCGATCTGACTCAGTCGGAAAAGCTGATGATAATGCGGAAGCTCTATCATATGGCGCTGATCGATCGCAAGCTGTCTCCAAAAGAATCAAAAGAAATTGCTCGGATTGCCTGCCTGATTGGGATCTCGGAGGAGAAACAGTCACAGGTAGAAGAGTGGATTACCGACGGGATCAGATGGCGTGAGCGCTGGGACGAAATTGTGGCAGATTAGAAAGGGCCCCATTCACATTGGGGTCCTTTCACCTTTTTTGGTACAATAAGGAGAATGCTAGCAAAAGAGGAGGACAATCTATGTTGCGGATCTTGATTACGAACGACGACGGTATTGAGGCGCTGGGGATTAAAAGACTGGCGGAAGCACTGCTCACGCTAGAAGATGCGGAAATTTACGTCGTCGCCCCCCAAGAAGAAAAGAGTGGCGTCGGGCATGGGGTTACCTTTCGCAGTGCGTTGCAACCGCAAAAACACGATTTCTACGGTCTTCCCGTAAAAGCATGGGCTATCAATGGAAATCCCGCCGACTGTATCAAAGCGGCGTACCATCTTCTGTTCGAGGACGATCAAAAACCGGATCTTGTCTTTTCCGGCATAAATGTGGGTACGAACCTCGGCCGCGATATATACTACTCGGGAACGTGCAGTGGGGCTCGTGAGGCGGTTATTCTCGGGGTTCCAGGTATTGCGCTATCCTACGACAACTGGTTTGATCAAGAAAATTACGGCGAAGTGGCCCAGATGATTCAGCCACTGGTCAAAGAATTTACAGAAAAAGCGGCACAAGGCGAGCTGCCCCAGCAAGTATTCTGGAACGTGAACATCCCTCATGTACCGTTGGATGAAGTGAAAGGGATCGTGCCTGCATCGCTTTCCTTGAACCATTATGTAGATAAATACAACCAGGAGGGACCGGGCTACTTCTTGATGCGGGAATATCCAGAAGTCATGCCGATAGCCGAGCCGCTCGATTACGACTTGCTGAAAAATGGCTATATCGCTATCACGCCGGTTCACATTGACGCGACGGATCGTACTCTTTTGGAGCAAATGGACGAATGGTCATTCGTCAAATCGTCTGGGAAACGAGAGGGTTAACGAGATGGCGGAAGAGTTCGAGCCGCGGATCGAGCTGGATGCGACTATCGTGTCACCGGATGGGGAGACCGAGGGCGAACGGCTGGATCCCGAGCGATTTCATGATTTGTATAAGCTGGCAGGGGAGGAGGGTCTCCCTTACTTTGCCCGCCTGAACGGTCGTGGCGAGGCAGAGTTGTATCTCGTATTTGAATCGGTGGATGCCTTCAGCGAACAGACGCGTGATGCGGTCTCGATTGAATTCAAAGCGTACCAAAATAAATTGCTGGCCGTGATCTGGACCTTGTCTGACCCGTTGCAGCCATTAGGGTTTCCGCTCAGCTTTGATATTCAAAAGGCGGAAGAAAGGCATATGGCGCAAAGCATCCTGAACCAGGTCGCGACACCCATCCACTATCTGGCTTATGAGAAAGGGAACCTCACGCATATTTACACGGAGTCCATCTCCTTTTCACCCGAGGAAGTAGATCGCACGGAAGGGATGATCCGTGCCTTGCTCGCGGGGACGCCAGGGGAGCTGCCACATGAAGCCGAGGTGAGGGAGGAAGAGACGGAGACGATCTATGCGCTGTCCTTGTCCAAGGAAGTGCTCCAGGAAGACGGAGTGGCACTCGTTCTCGACTATCGCCGGATGATGGAGGCGCATGGTGTGGATGAGGCTCAGCACTTGCTCATGCGAATGGTTCAGCAAGCCGTCTGGGTCATGCGGCGCCACTCCCGAAGCGAGGTGAGAGATTCGTCCTTTACGGTCTGGGTAGCCGAGAAAGGGGAATTCTTGTCTCTCGTGGTGACTCCCCAACTCTCGCATCTGTTCGAAGTCATACATATGTCAGAGGACGAGGCAAATCCATTTGCTCGTTTCCTCATGACCCTGCCAGCATTCGTGAGATGTGAGGATGCAAGCCCTCTTCAAGCAGGTGCCTATCCCTTGTTGCGATATGAAAAAGGACGTCTCTATCATTTGGAGCTGGATGAGCAGGTGCAACTGCGATTATCTGAACTGCATCAGGAAGCGTTTTCAGGGCATATCAATCCGTATCAGTAAAAATTGCAACCTTGTGAAAACGAATTTTCATAGGAATTTTTTTCACTTCGATGAAATATGGGTAAATAAGTCATTTTTCAACAAAGGATACGACAAGGAAAATTTCGAAGTAGGTAGGACAGACAATCTGCTGGGGAGAGGTGACAACGATGTACGCTGTTCAACCCGATGTACTACAGTACGTTTCCGATTGCGCTCACCGTTTTCAAGGGGAGATCGAACAACTGGCCGAGAGTCATGCGCTCACCATAGAGGGTGGATTACCCGCTCTGGAGCTGCAAGTTCAACCTCAGTTTCAAGCATTGCTGGAGTATACGTTGTGGGGCGAATCTGGTGTCGTAGCGATTCACGGCAAGCTGCAACTGCGAAACGAGATCCTGTCGTCAAAGGATTCCTTTTCCATCATGATGAAATTTTCCCTGTCCCATGATCCGAATTTGGACATCGAGAGCAAAAAACAACGCATCGAAGAAATTCTCTATGGAGAAGTTGATCTGTTTTGGAACATACCTCCCGCCGGCCACGTCGGTCATGTAGAACTGACCATTCGCTTTTCCTATCAGCCTGGCTCAGGTAGACTAGGTGAATATGTACGCAGTGTTCTGGGCATCGTAACGGGTAAAATGATGGCTGCCTGAGAACCGAGTAGAAAGAGAGGGCTCTCCGTAAAAAGGGGGGCTTTTTTGCTGCATTTTTACCTAAGGAATTATCATTGGAAGGGAGACGAGTTTAGATATGCGCCTTTTCGTGGCTCTGGATATACCTCAGAATGCTGCCTCTTACATAGCTGACGTTCAACAACGCTTGCAACAGGATGTGAGCGTCGACCGTTGGCAATCCATGCATAACCTGCATCTCACTCTGCATTTTTTAGGCGAAGTGCATGAGTCACTGATCCCGGCCATCTGTGAAGACATGGATATTGTCAGCGCCATTATCAATCCGTTTTCCTTGCGGGTAGGGAGCTTTGGGGCGTTTCCACACGCCGAACACCCACGCGTGCTCTGGCTTGGTCTACGCGGTCAGACAAATCCGCTGAAACAGCTTCATCTGTTGTTAGGCAAACGCTTCGACCTGCATGACGGGTTGTCTTACGATCGCAAGCGGTATCGCCCGCACATCACACTCGCGCGCGGGCCGCATGTGCAGGGGAGCGGTTTGCCCCTTCTGGAATGGAATGAGCGGTATTTGGCCATCGAGCCGCCTCATTGGCAGGCAAAGCACGTTCATTTGTATCAATCCGAGCTGAAACAAGAAGGAGCTGTCCATTCCATTATCCACACGAGCACGTTTGATAAAGAACACAGCAAAAAACAAGCGGTGCCTGAATAGACTGGAAGAAAGGACCAGGGAGACCTTCCAGAAAGCGGTGGAAAACGGATGGGTGAGTTCACGACCGGCATTCTTTATCCACGCAAATACGAACCGAAAGTACTGATTGCCTTGTCCAAGACAGAACAGCCGTACTTCCACAGGAACGTCAACGGCGACTGGAACGCTTTTTTCCTGCAGGACGAGTGGCTGGAAACATCGGAAACCCTGCAATTTCTCCTGCAGCTGTCCAAGCAATTTGTGCCGCTGCTCTGGTTTCACGACGCGGAAGATAACGGCTGGGGCTTTCGGTTGTTTGATGCTGGCTACGAGGTTTCCTCCGCAACGATCAGTTACTCGCTGGACGTAGAGATGGCGGAAGAAGAATTTGGCCGGCTCTATCCAGAGATTGACCTGCAGGAAGGAATCGGAGAAAGCGAAGACGTACGGCAAAAGTATGAGGACATACTGGATCGGGTAGTGCGATCGGAGCTGTATCGGCGAGAAGTAGGCAAAGGCATCACTAGGATTAAGCCCCAGACCTTTAACCGGATTGCGGGTCCGAAACAAGTACAGCAGCTGCGCTCGCTATTTGACCTGCAGCTGTTGACCGATGTGGATGAAGAGACAGGGGCATCGTTACTGTACGATTCGGTAGATCTGTTCAAGGAAATCTTGGGCATTGAAGAAATGGTATGGGTCAATTACGCGTATTTAGCGAGTGGTGGAAGAGAGTAGAAAAAAAGAGGATGCTATGTGATCTCACACATAACCATCCTCTTTTTTTTGCCCATGTACGGTATCACCCTGTACGACTTCTATGCCTGCAAAGCGGATACGAACGGAGCGTGCACGCAACAGGTCAGAGGAATCGGATACCTGCATATGCAAGTGAGGTTCACTCGAATTACCCGAGTTGCCGCACAGCCCAATCATTTGTCCTCGCTCTACATGATCGCCTGGCAGCACAGTGATGGAGCCGTGCTTCAGATGGGCAAGTAAGCTGTACTCTGTGTTGCCGTGATCGATTTCTACGAAATTGCATATTTACTGCTGATCAATACGAAAAATCGCGATACTATCTGTCTTTTATGAAACCATACGGATTTTATGATGAAGTAGGTATTGCTTTGATTCATGAGGGAAAATTTATAGGTTTGATTGGAATGGCTAAAAAGAACTACCAAAACAATTTTACAAAAGTTGACTGTAAAAGATTACATTATTTATCAAATATAATTGCCTCGGTTCTAGTACATCAGTTCAAAGACGAAATGGACTATTCCATGTTATCAAAAAGGGAAGAGGATGTTGTTAAGCTACTGAAAGAAGGAAGGACAAATCAATCTATAGCTGATGAACTACATATTTCTATCAATACAATTAAGAAACATTTGCAACACATTTATCAAAAACATTCTGTCCAAAACAGAACTCAATTGATACAAAAAATAAAAAATGAATATAAATGTACACCAGCCGGAAAATGATCAAATGCACGTGCGGGTCGAGCCGATTTCCTAACTTTCATTAGGAATCGACTCGTCAGATCATGCAACGTTTCAGCTTGGAGATCGTCGTGACAACGTTATACACACTCGATTAGTTAAATGACAGAGCGTAATGCAAACACTTATCGGTCTGAACAGAGGTTCAACAAGTCAGAAGAATTTAAATAGTAGATTCACAAAGTTTACTAGACGGGGTTAATGGCCAGATTACCTCGGTCATTTTAAGCTATCGATCCAACGTAACAAAATTCTCCGGTCGATGCGGCCGGAGAATATCGTTGGATATAGATTCAGTAAACAGCGGCTAGTCTTTGATTTGTTTGGCTAGCTCAGAAATTTTTTTACTCTTCAGGGCTTGCTCCATTTGCTGCTCGGCGTCAATCACTACCTGTTGAATCAGGCACTCTCTACCATGATTAAAACTGCATTCAAACATAGAGGTCGTACCTTCAATCGCATGAATGACATCAAGAAAAGAGATATCTTCTTGGTTGCGTTTGAGTCGGTATCCGCCATTTGCGCCTGACACCGAGTGAATTAACCCCGCTTTGACGAGTTTGGTCAGCATTTTTGATAAATAGGTTTGAGAAACGCCCAATTTCTCGGCTAAAAGCTGAACACTCACGGGTTTATCTGGTGCTTCAGCTATCAGGTAAAGCATGGCATGGAGCGCATAGTCGGTTGCCTGTGAAAACTTCATGAGACACCTCTATTATAGACTTTATCAATCCATAATAAAGTTAATAAGGAAATTAAGCAAGTGCTTTAGTGAACGGAATCACTATTTATGAATCATTTGTACCTTATCAGACAGATCAAACAGGCGATGCACTCTTGACGAAAAAAATGGCTGTGACATTGCAACCGAATGTCATTATGACTTGTATCTTGCTTTTACCAAGGAGGCAACCCACCCTAGAATATTTTATATAGCTATGTGTGTTAGGAAAAAACGCAACTTGACAGTTGGTTAATTTAGGGATATTATCGATCCGAAAAGTCCTTAAAAGGGATGTCTCCTCTTTCGTCATTCAAAATCGACGAAGGAAGCGTAGGCTATCTGTTATCCAGCTTTTCATGAATCGCAATTGGCGGCAGACCTGACCCGAAAGCAAAGCAATTTAAAGACAATCCACTTTATGTTGAAAGGAAGGGGGACGGTTCTGACAGTTCACTACGACTAGCAAGAGTTTTTTGGTTTTATTGTAGATATTACAAATCCTTAATAACCAAATTTGGACAGGGAAGACTGTGATGATTTAACAATTGCACCATTACTGGGGGAGGAACCGAATATGTGAATAGAGCCCTCGTGTGCAAGTGGGAAAACAGCTTATGGTAACGGGCATATTTTTCCCAATAGTCGAAAGCTTTTATTCCTTATAAGCAAGGATTTGGTGGTCTGCCCAAACGATCAGTATCCCAGACTGTCAAAGGCATATCAGCGGAATCAGGAGGATAGATAACAAATCTTCAATATCTAATTTCAAGGAGATGAGAGTCATGTCGGATAACATTCCTTCATCACAAAATCAGGCGGATACTTGGCAGATCTACACCGATTCGCCGGAAAAACGGCAGCAGCTTCAACGACAGACGCTGTTCATCGTCGTGCTTGCGCAAATTTTTGCCGGTGCGGGCCTTGCATCAGGCATTACGATTGGAGCGCTACTGGCACAAGACATGATGGGGACGGACAGTTTTGCTGGCGTTCCCTCCGCACTTTTTACTCTTGGCTCGGCGGCTGCGGCGCTATTGATCGGACGGCTTTCGCAACGTTTCGGTCGTCGCATGGGTCTGGTGACAGGCTTCCTGACTGGCGGAATTGGCGCAATTGGCGTCGTGGTTGCAGCTGTCATGCCGAGTATTCCTCTACTGTTTGTTTCGCTGTTTTTCTATGGGGCAGGCACAGCTTCCAACTTGCAGGCACGTTATGCAGGCACTGATTTGGCCAGACCGACCCAGCGGGCAAAGTCGATTAGTATTATTCTGACGGCTACCACGTTTGGGGCGGTTGCCGGTCCAAATCTGGTGGACGCGATGGGACGTTTTGCATTGTCTATCGGTGTTCCCCCTTTGGCGGGGCCGTTCCTGCTTGCAGCAGCCTCGTTTATTCTTGCCGGTTTGGTGCTGCTAGCTTTTCTCCGACCCGATCCTTTCCTTGTGGCCAAAGCCATTGCACAGGTACATCTTGCGAATCAACAGTCTGGAGTGGAAGAAGAACAGCCACAAGAAAACAATAACCGAAAAATGGTTGTTGGGGCGACGGTTATGATTTTAACGCACGTCGTAATGGTCGCCATTATGACCATGACCCCTGTCCACATGAAGCATCACGGGCATGGTTTAGGGCAAGTCGGACTAGTCATCGGCATTCATATCGCGGCCATGTACCTGCCTTCGATTATAACTGGGATATTAGTTGATAAGTGGGGAAGGATCGTCATGGCTTACGTCTCGGGCTTCACGCTGCTCTTATCTGGGCTTATGGCTGCTTGGATACCGGCCGATTCCTTGGGGCTCCTCATTATTGCACTGGCGTTACTTGGTCTTGGTTGGAACTTCGGCTTGATTAGCGGGACCGCGATCATCGTGGATGCAACGCCTGCAGCTACTCGTGCCAAAACGCAAGGAACAATTGACGTTTTGATTGCTTTGACCGGCGCTTCTGGCGGCGCGTTGTCCGGTATGGTGGTTGCAAATTTCAGCTACGCCAGCCTTTCATTAGCCGGAGGAGTTTTGTCCTTACTGCTGCTCCCAGTGGTGATCTGGTCTCGCCGACGTCCTAGCGCTGGACAACAAATGGAGAAACAGCCATTTTCACATCAAAAATCACTTGATAAGGATGTCTAGAATCTGTGCAATGTTACTCGTATCGTCAGGATTACGTCCGGAAATGGCCTCTTAGAGCTCGATCCCACAGATATACTTCCGCAAGTTCATTTCCCTCTTCAACCGGCCCGGTAGAATATGGACTATAGGTATAATTCCATGCGACTCCTATCATTTTTGGAATACAGCCCATAAGTTTCTAATGGATGACCATGGCAATCGTCCGACTATGAGTAAAGGGCTGGGACTCGACCGAGTCTTGTCGGGAGGGCAAAGTGAACACCTGGATACTTCTCGCCTAGGCTTATTATTGAGAAGCCATATCTCTTGTAAAAGTTAACAGCATCCATATCGGTCTCGGCAGAAATGATTTTTACGGAGGTCGTCTGTATTAGCTCATCAAGCATTTCGTTTGCCACATGACGGTACCGGTAGTCGGGATGAACTGAAATGTGATTGATAACTGCTTCTGCAGGTGAAACCAATTGCACTCACGATTCCTTAAGTCAAGCATTTAAAAATCACCTCAATAACGAAAGGTAATAATTTACAATCAGGCTCGGATACTTATACTAAAGTTAGTAGCATATGGAAACTGAATAAAAAGGAGGAAAACATGCGTAAACTCATTGTCGTGAACATTATGTCTTTGGACGGGTACTACGAAGGGCCTGGCAGGAATGTCATGGTTATGCCGATGGACGGCGCCTTCGATACATACAATCTGGAACGGATGCAACATGCCGATACGGTGCTGCTCGGAGGTCATTCTTATCGAATGTTTAGCAGCTTCTGGCCAGCAATGGTTAATCATCCGGATGCATCGCCAACAAATCGCGAGTTCTCGCGACTGTACAACTTAGTTGAAAAGGTGGCCGTATCGAACCATCTCACTCTTGAGGATTCGGCTCCATGGCGTGGTACCACAACGATCATCTGCAGCAACCATGTCTATGACGAAATCGCCGCACTCAAGCGCAAACCTGGGAAAGACATTTTCGTGTATGGCAGCCGGACCCTTTGGAATGACTTGTTGGCGCATGGCTTGATAGACGAACTTCACTTCATGATTGGCAATGTGGTAATAGGTGGTGGGACTCCCATATTCATCGAGCCGATCGCCTACAATGATCCAAAACTTACGCTCCGTCATATCGATACACGAAAGTTCGAAGGCTCTGAGAACGTCCTTGTACAGTACAAAGTGGAGTATGAGCAAAAGGGATAGATGAACAGATGAAGCTAAGAGGAGAATGGAGTGTACTGAGGTCATCATGAATAAAATACATCCACGCCGTTCCTATTGTCCAATCAATCTGTCCATTGAGGTATTTGGAGATTCTTGGTCGCTTCTCATTCTTTGGGATATTGTGTATTTTTGTAAGAAAACGTACGTATATGTTATGCGTGTTTTTCAATGTAATGCGGATGAGGCGAAGGTGAGAATAGTGGAACGCCTTTTTCGTAGCGACTTGAGAGTTTATGGTGAGGATACTCATCAAAACTTCTTAAATGCTTATGATGAGCTCACTTTAGCTACTGCTACGTGTGCAAGTATTAATTAGTTTCGGATAGAGTTTGTTCAAAGGGATTACCATAATAGCAGGCTATCGTCAGGATAGCCTTTTTGAACTGCTGTTCAACTGACAATATAGTATTAAACTGTGAAAATATAGTTCTAGACTTAGAAAATACAGATGTAGACTTGCTGCGAACTATTAAGCTAAAGGGCAGTTTTGAATAGGATTAGCTTAATTATCTTTCTTATGACGATACCAGTAAGGCCTCCAGTGTTGGTCAAATTTCATTGACATCTCTTCCCTTGATTTTATATGATGATCTAATGCCCTAAACTGATCGCATTAGATCATTTACCTGAGGAGGTTAATTAGATGAATGTTGTGGTTACTGAATATAACGAGAATTGGAAATATAAGTTTAGCGAGGAATCTCAAAAAATAAAAGATATCTTTGGTGATGTGTTAATCGATATTCATCATATAGGTAGTACTTCTGTTCCAGGATTAAAATCCAAACCAATCATTGATATAATGCCAGTAGTAAAAGATATTGAAAAAATCGATTCGTTTAATGTTCGGATGGAAGGACTTGGTTACGAATGTATGGGAGAGCTCGGCATGAAAGGAAGAAGATATTTCCGAAAAGGCGGGGATAATCGTACGCATCAAGTGCATGTGTTTCAAGGGGATAACAAGGAAGATATTAATCGCCATTTGGCGGTAAGAGATTACCTCCGGACACATCCCGATGACGCAAATCGGTATGGAGATTTAAAAGAAAGTCTCGCCAAACAGTTCTCAAGGGACATAGAAGCTTATATGGACGGTAAAGATGCGTTTGTAAAAGAGCTAGAAAGAAACGCACTACAATGGTACAAAATGCGCAAAGAACGTTAAGCTGACGGGTTCGATAGCTTAACAAAAACATCGAAGGCTGCTGGAGATTTATCCGGCAGCCTCATTAAGCTATTGGGCAGTTTTGCTTAATCTCCAAAGTCCCAAAAGTGAATTAACCTTTAGGGACTTTCCGAAGAAATCACTTTAGAGTAACTTATAATTGTTTAAAACCAAAAAGGTATTTGTTCTATAACGAAGAATAATATTTACAATAATAATGAAGGAGAGGATCGGATGGAAAAGTTGATCGAGGAGTACAGCCAAGACTATGCGCTTCTGCGAGAAACCGTTGAAGGATTGTCCGAGGAAGAGCTGCGTTTCCAACCTGCACCGGACAAATGGAGCATCCATCAGATTGTGATCCATGTGACGGATGACGAAATCCTGTCGACACATCGGATGAAAAAGGTCTTGGCGGAGGAAGAACCGCTTTTGCTATCATTTGATCAGGAAGCCTGGGTGGATAACCTGGGATATGAACGATTAGACCTCGAGCAGCATCTGCTCCTGTTCCAAATGCTTCGGGCCAGCATGCTGCCGCTTCTGGAAAATCTGACTCCCGAGCAGATTGAGCGGTTCGGGAAATATCCCGATGGAGTGCGGTACAGGTTCAAAGAGCTGCTGGAATTGCGTGTCCAGCATGTCCGTGATCACCTCGCCCAGATAGAGCGCGTAAAGCTGGCTTATCGGGAGGATAGGGTATAACACTATATGCTAATTGTGATTAAATTAACAGCGGTTGCTTCTGCATCCGTTTTTTTATTTTGAAGCTAAACCAATTATCATTGAATGCACAATTACGACGGTACTGGGATGAAGTGCAGAAGAGTAGGGTAGAGAAGCATTGCGATATTACATCGGGATGCTTCTTTTTCATTTTTGGTTGAATCAAAACATGCATTGGTACTTGCCCAATTAGGTCAGGGGAGTGTTATTCGCCCATGCAGCATCCATTCTTCCGCATATCTTGATAAAACAATGGAGGGCTTCCATCCATCGAACACAGGGGGGATCAGGAGTGCCCAATAACTCCTCAAAGTGGGAATTATACCGTTTTTTTTATGAATCAGAAGCAATTAGGCCATATTTGCCACCTACTCGTATTTTCAGTTATTCATCTCTCTATGAGTTTTTATCCAGTTATGGTTCCACCTATATAAAGCCTGATAAGGAGCATACCGGAAAAGGGATCATTAAGGTATGGAAAAACAAGAAAAAATACTTCTTTAAAAAGGAAACTGGAAAAGAAAGACAATGCTCGACGATTGATCATTTGTACAGAAAGCTATCGAGAATGACAAAAAACAAACTTCATATCATTCAAAAAACAATTCCGATGGCAAGAATAAAAAAGAGGCGCTTTGATATCCGTGTGATGATGATGAGAGATATCTATGAGGATTGGAATTATGTCGGAATGATCGCAAAAGTAGCAGGACCAGGAAGTATCATAAACAATGTCAGACGAGGTGGAGGCTATGTTAAAAAGGTGGATGCAGCTCTGTTGAAATGTTTTCCAAATACGCAAGTTGAAAAAATGATTAGTGAAATGATCGATTTTTGTTACAGAATATGCAATTACTTCAACAGCTTCAAAAAAACATGGCAAATTGGAGTAGACTTGAGTATCGACCGTCGTGGAAAAATCCACCTGATCGAGATCAACTATGAAGCACCGTCCCATCATCTTTTTCGTCGTTTAAAGGACAAAACTATGTACAACCGAATTCGAAGGATGGCAAAAAGATATAAAAAAGAAAAGAAAGAGATGAATCGGCAATATCAGAAGAAAAGCGTACAGTCACTAGACACAAACGCGGCAGCCGGATATAATTCGACAGCCTCGTTAAGCAAACGGGCAAGTAATTAACTAGCCGACCCCAAAAATTAGCAGGAGGCCATAATGATTGTTCCTGTAATTAAGTACGAAATAGATGTAACCGGTAGTCCAGAGAAAGAAGACGATTTCTGGGTATCCATTTGGGTGTAGATTTCTTTTGTTTTTATGTCACAAGCCCGAAATTCTTGCAAAGAACACTTGAGGAAAATGAGGTTCTTTGTGGTAGGGGAGTTTTACAAGTGGGGAGCTCCCGATTTCCGGCCTCATTCATTATGACCAACGGGCAGTTTAATGGAACTCGACTGGAATCATAATAAAAAACTGGACCGGTCGTTCCGGAAATGTTATACTGATTCTGCAGATAAGGAGGGGAATACTATCGGACGATCTAAAGAGTTTAACAAGGAGCACGTAATTCATAAGGCAATGCTAGTTTTTTGGGAAAAAGGTTACGAAGCGACAAGCATTCCAGATCTATTAAAAGCAATGGGATTAAGCAGATCGAGTTTGTACGAAACCTTCGTAGACAAACAGACGCTATATGTTGAAGCAATGCAACATTACAAAAAAACAAACCAGAAAAAAAGAAATCTCTTGGTAAATGCGTCGTCTGCGAAAACTGGAATCCGGCAGTATTTTGATCAGCATATTACTTCCGCATTTGATGAGGATTTGCCCAAAGGATGCTTGATTACTAACGCAGCGCTTGGCTTCGATTCACCGGATGAACAACTACATAAATTGATACGAGACAGTTTCGACGAATTGGAAAAGGCCTTTTTTGAACTTCTAAGTAAAGGACAGCAGACGGGAGAAATCGACTCCAAGAAAGATAGTAAGGCTCTATCACATCTATTGCTTAACCTTAATCATAGTATCAATGTAGTATCCAAGGTGAAAACTGATAAAAAAATTATTTATGACATGATGAACACAGTTATTGAGATGCTATAAACAAATTTTTTTGATGTTTCTGGAACGTTCGGTCCGATAATGATGACTTATTCCTCAAGTAAAGGAGCGTTAACTTTGAGTTCAATCGAAGGTAAAATAATGGAAAAGCCTTTTCCGGCGTGGATCATATTCATTCTTGCTACAGCTTGCGGACTAATCGTCGCTAATCTCTATTATGCACAGCCTCTAGTGGGACCCATTAGTTCGGCACTTGGGTTATCTTCTGGGGCAGCTGGCTTAATCGTCACACTTACTCAAATTGGTTACGGAATTGGATTATTATTTATCGTACCCTTGGGAGATATACTTGAAAACCGAAAACTTGTTGTAGTGTCATTACTCCTCACTGTAGTAGCTTTGACGCTTGCGGCAGTAGTCAAAAGTGCTGCCCTTTTTCTCGCAGTATCACTGTTTATCGGGTTAGGATCGGTTGCGGCTCAGGTACTCGTTCCGTACGCAGCTCAACTTTCGCCAGATGCTACGCGCGGCCGCAACATGGGAAATGTCATGAGTGGTTTGTTGCTCGGTATCATGCTCGCTCGTCCCATTTCAAGTATGGTGGCGGAGTTTTTAGGCTGGCGAGCTGTATACTACTTTTCCGCCACAGCGATTTTTTTGTTGGCTCTTTTATTGGCAATGCTGCTTCCTGCAAGACAGCCGTTGACCACCACACGGTACCCGGTACTTTTGGCTTCTATGTTGCATTTACTCAAAACTACGCCGATCCTGCAACGTAGATCCATCTACCACGCATGTGTGTTCGCAACTTTCAGTTTGTTCTGGACTACGGTTCCTTTGTTATTAACAAGTCCAATTTTCCATTTTTCACAAAAGGAAGTTGCCTTGTTCGCATTGCTTGGAGTATCTGGGGCGGTAGCTGCACCAGTGGCAGGCCGGCTTGCCGATAAAGGCTGGACTCGACCAGCCACAGGAATAGCGTTAGCAATCGTTATTATTTCTGGAATTCTACCCCTTGTAAACCAAGGCAGTTCAACATCTGCATTAGTAAGCTTGGTAATTTCGGCCATTCTATTAGACATGGGAGTTTCAGCAAATCTGGTTCTGGGCCAACGTGCCATTTTCTCATTGGGAGCAGAGTTTCGAAGTCGGCTAAATGGTTTATACATGGCAATCTTTTTTGCTGGCGGTGCCATAGGCTCTGCGACAGGAGGATGGGCCTATGCTATGGGTGGCTGGAAAGCAGCATTGTTGATTGGAATAGCTTTACCGGTCATTGCGTTGATTTATTTTACGACAGAGAAGAAGTAATCCATTCATTTTTTAAGTAACACGTTCGATCGTTGACAACAGCGGCAGTCTAGGACATTATTTTCTCTTTTCTAGTCTGCTGCTGTTTTTCTTTCGCAATGTTGGCTGCTTGCTATATCTACTGGCATTTTATCATGAAGAGGGTAAATCGAAAACGACTAAAATATCCGTTTGAAAGTGGCCACCTCTGTGCGAAAAAAGAAGGACAATGAGTACAGAAGGAGGAATATCATTACGAAAAGATGCAATATTCTGCCAATAATAAATCATTGAGATCAAACGAAATCATTCTGTAGGAGGATCTGAAATGAAACGACTATCGATTGGCTTGGTTTCCACCATTTGCGCTCTCGCTTTATTTGGTGGCGCCTCGCAAACCCAAACCGTTACCGCCAGCGGTGGATTGGGGGAGCAGGTTTTTCAGAAAAGCTGCATGGCTTGTCATGGGGCGGATGGAAACAGTGGAAGAGCTCCCGATTTGGTTACGCAAGCTTTTAAACAAAATCACCAGGATTTCAATGCGTTAAAGGCGGGCATTCAAAAAGATATGCCAAAGAACGCACCAGGAAGTTTAACAGAAGCAGAATATAAGGCCGTAGCTGAGTATGTATGGATGTTGAACGGGAATACGTTGGCAAACGAAAAAATCAGTGTCTTCGTAAATCAGAAAGAACTGAAATTTTCCGTTCCACCCGTATTGAAAAATGGCACGACGCTTGTCCCCATGCGTGAAATATTCGAGGCGTTCGGCGCAGAGGTGAAATGGGATCAGGCAACCAAAATGGTGACCGCTATGAAAGGCCAAATCACCGTGAAGCTTACGATTGGAAGCACGCAAGCTTCGGCAGGCAGTCAAACGATCAAATTGACGCAGGCAGCGCAAATTATCGAAGGTAGGACGTTTGTGCCCCTGCGTTTTGTCAGTGAGGCATTGGGTGCGAAAGTAGAGTGGGATGAAAAAACAAAAGTCATTACGATCTCACAATAAGGCTATGTTAAATCCTGATGTTGATTTTTACGATAAGAAAACCGCCTCGTTGAAGAGGCGGCTTATTGAGCTATCGTACCCGTTAGCGTAATCACGATGGTTAATTCCAATGCACTGACATGGCGAGTACGTAGTTGTTAATTCTAATGGTG
>JARDZO010000263.1 GCA_029240815.1 Brevibacillus sp. | reverse complement strand
AAACTCTCCAATAAAGTTTGTATCTGGTTCAAAGCTGGCAAATCATTTCATGATAGACTCATCAACGCTTTCGCTGTTCAGTTTTCAAAGAGCATTTTTCACTGTGTTTTAACAGTGCGTTTTTCACTCTAACACATTAGATCTTGTAATGCAACCTGTGTTTTCAGGAAGATCTTTTTGTGGTTTGTAGTGGTGCCGGCGATAGGACTTGAACCCACAACCCCCTGATTACAAGTCAGGTGCTCTACCAATTGAGCTACACCGGCATTTTGTTAGTTTCTCATCCTGAACTTCAAGGCCGCGTTTTTCAGCGGTGTCGTTCAGGAATTTCAATATAGCATTATATTATTTTAAATGCAATAGAAAATCAAAAAATAATTCATTTTAAATAAAAAAAGAGTAGTGAAATTTATCTTTCACTGCTCTTTCTCTCTTACTATAAGTCGCCCATGAAGCAAGATTACCCGGCCCTAAATCCTTCACCGAGCACTTCCTGCGCTGGACATAAGATAATAAAGGCATCCGGATCGACAGAACGGACCATGATTTTCAGTTTGCTCACTTCACTCTGACTGACCACAGCCATCAGTACTTTTCGTTCATCTCCTGTATATCCCCCTGCCGCATCCAGCAACGTCAGTCCACGGTCCAGATCATACAAGATGGTTTCCCTCAACGTCTCTATTTCATTGGAGATGATATAAGCCACCTTGGACGTATTCCACCCCATCTGGACAATATCGATCGTCTTGCTGGTGACAAAGAGAGCGATTAACGCAAATAATGCCTTTTCCGGATCAAAAACAATCCCTGCAAACAAGATCACCAATCCGTCGAACACGGCGACACACGCCCCGAGGCTAAGCCCGGAGTATTTGTGCAGGATTTGTGAGGCGATCGAAAATCCCCCCGTAGATCCTCTCCCTCGAAAGACAATGCCAATCCCGAGTCCGACCCCAATCCCTCCGTATATACTGGCCAACAGTAGGTTCGTAGTCAACGGCTGCAGGTGGCTGGTCAGCATGACACACAATGGAAGGATAATCGAGCCAACCGCTGCTTTTAAGCTGTAATGCTTGTCCAAAATCTTCAACCCTAGTAAAAATAGCGGGATGTTGCAGGCCCATTGGACAATCGCAGGCGAAAAACCAAACAGATTGTGCAAAATGGTCGATAAGCCGGAGACTCCTCCCGACGCAATTTGGTTAGGATTCAGAAAGAGATTGAAGCTGGTAGCCAGTACGAGCGATCCAACAATCAGCATGAGATACTCCAAGGCTTTTCGTTGGGGGCTGTTTAGTTGTATGGCTGCACGTCTTCTTCGCGCCACAAGATTCCACTCCTGACATTTTCACTTAGACCAAAATCGCACATACACTACCATGTTTCGGTCAAAAAGGAAACCCTTTTTTCGCCTGGATCCCTGCCCTACCAATCAAACGAGCCCCGTTTCCCGGACGATGTGTCTACTATATCAATGTCTACATGGCGTAAGCCTGCGGCTGTGCTTGTAAACGCTTGGCCAAAATCATCGACGAATGATGACAAAGTAATACTCGTACTCCCCCGCGGAACGTTTTCCATCTGGTAGCGATACGTGCCATTTACGATGAACGTGACCTGCCTCCAGACAAACGTATTGTTATTTGTGATGAGTAAATGCTGGCGAGTCGCTCCGATGTCTGCCAAAATTGGTGCTTCACCAGCTTCCGCAAGATGGGCAGACGGGACGCAGCCTCCAACGAAGAAAGTGAGTGCCACTGCGCATACCTGCAACTCATACACACTCCATCTTTTTCTACCCATAGACGAATCCTCCGATCACTTGAGATACGACAGGCTCAAATCAAACAGGAAATTCGGCGACCCAGGATGGCTGCGGTGCACTTCTACCGCCAACGTGTTGCGGCCGACACGCAGCTTGTCGATGTGATTTTGCAAGGAAACGGTTCGATACCACACCGCCTGATTCGTCATGGCCAGTGAAGAAGGCAAAATCAATCCCGTGCGGATTCCATCCCGAAAGACTTCCTCGCCGTTTAGATACACGATCAAACCATCTTCGTAGGAGAGTCTCACGAGGAGGTCTCTCATGTCCTTTGGCTCGTCCACCAACGTAAATGCTCGCCGAAAGTAATACGTCGGGGACTCCGGATCGGCCTTGAGTCTCGTGTTCAGCTTGCGCTCCTCCCCCAGCCGGTTGGTATAGCCAAACGGTGCATTCCCTGATTTCCAATCCGCATCGAGATACGCTGGGCTGCGCCAATCATCTGCCGGCAAATGAAACGAGCTCGTGATGGGATTTTCCCCTGTCACATCAAAACCTTCCGGGATGACTGCTTTGATGCCAGGATCAGCGCGATGATACTTCCATTTTTGCTGAATTCCCACGGTGACCCACTCTTGGCTTCTCATCGATACAGGATCTTTAGGGATCAACTCCATCTGGTCGAGCACTCGCTCCTCTAGTGTCACGGCTTTTACAGCCATTCCTCTATTTGTATAGTCCAGCATCAGCAAATGGGGCTGCTCAATCGATAATCCTGGAGTCCAACGCCCATACCCTTCATGCGGGCTCGGGGCAAAATCAGATGGTTCTTGCACGATCGCAGCGTCTAGCGCATACACGTCTTCTCCCACGATCACCAGCTCTACTCCGACTTCACGCAGCGCATTCCATAGTTTCTCTTGTTCTGGCAAAGGCTCCTCATTCAGTAAAACTACCTTGTGCGGCTTGGCGTTTATTCTCATCTGTTGCTGCAACCAGGATATCTGACGCTGTACCAGTACGTCAGAGCGCAAAAACAGAATGCGGGCATTTCCGTAATCGACGTGGTATACGGTACGCCCAAGCCCAGGAACGGACTCTGCCGGGAGATACCCATACGTCCGATCAAACAGGTCAGCGCTTTTTGCACGATCATAGACTGGATAAACAAAAGGGAGCGGCTTTACTGGATCAGGAGCGTAAAGGTGATCTGGCAATGCAAATATAGCCTTGCCTTGGCGCTCTGCTAGCCAGTCGAGCTGGTCGGGGATTTGACTCTTTTCTGTTATGTACCCGAAATGAAACGTGTCAACGTCGGAGTCGGTAGTCGCGGCATAGCCTTCTTGCGGGATTCGCGTCCAGAATAACGAGCTGGCCATCACGATCAAGACAACCAAACTTCCGATCCAAAGCGGATAGCGGTTCAAAAAGCTCATGCTGCAAAAAGCTCCTTTCTTATTCCGGCAAGCCCGGGGGCCAACCCAACAAAGCATGATAGACGGGAGGCCATACCAGGATGAGGACGATCCCAAATCCAATTAAAAACATCGTGACAGTCGGGCGAACGGACACGTCCCGACGCCGGAGCGAGAAATGCAGAACCAGCCATCCGCTAAGCCATATCAGCAGTCCGACAGTCTCTTTTCCGGAAAAGGGACCGATCCCCCACCAGCCTGGTATCCAAATTCCCAGCTTGAGAAGAATGGGTTTACTTCCTGCCGGATCAGCGGTGCTCCATAGATGGCTGCCGACGACCCCCGCCAATCCGAGCCACAGTCCTCCCAGCGCAGCTGCCACTTCTCCACTCTTGGGTGCTTTCTTTTCCATGCCTACACTCCCTATTCCGATTACGGATGCAGTGTAATCAATCCGACTCCCGTTACCATTCCGATCATCAGGCACAGCCAGAACAAAGCGATCAGCAAGAGGACAACCTGCCCTATTTCCTTGTTGTTTCCAAAACGGCGCAGTATGAATCCAGCCACCACTCCCAGCGGCAACGGAAAGAGGGAAACGAATTCTTTCCATTCCATCACAATGTTGTGGGCAGCAGGCGTATGGGCAAGCAGCCATGACTGTGGGCCATCGGGCGACCGATACCCCATGTACAGCCAATTGCCGGAAACAATGGCCAGCAAGACAAGCAGATTCGTCAACCACAAGAGTCGCTCTAGCTCCACGCTCCCTGCTTTGCCCTTTCCCAATCTCATGAAAGCAACGTGGAAGGTCCAGCCGCCCATCATGACTGTCATTGTCGCTGCCAAGCCATGCAGCAAGCCTTGCAGCCAAAAAACGCCTGTATCCAGCAAGTGAAACAAAGGGATCAGTAAAAATAAAAAAGCGGTCACGCATGCTTGCGTAACCGCCAGATCACGTGTGCGGAACAGCCTTTTCATCCTTTCCACCTCATCGGTGACTCGATTTCGAAAAGGCGACTATCCAGTGAGCCCGGCACTCCCCTTGTCCACCGTAAACGAATCGAGCAGATTATCGTCTTTGTCATAAACATTGCATACCGCTTTCTTCCCGTCCACATCGACCGTCATGTAATGAGAAGTGACCTTTGGGCCTTTCACCACGTTTTTCTTGTCTTCGACCACTTTGCTGTAAGGAGAACCAGCCGCCCCCAGCGTCAGTTGAAAAATGTCATGAGTAAAATGATAGCCGTTCGCGTCAAAGTCACTGTTGACCAGTCGTCTGTTGTAATTGTGTTCGTGCCCAACAAAGGCAGCCGTCACATTGTGCTCGTCCAGAATGTGCCAAAAGGCATCGCGTTCGGGTTTGTTTCCATCCAGAGATCGACCATAGTGACCTCCCACCGGGTAGGCAGGTACGTGGAACATCACGAAGGTATGGTCTTTCCCCGGTACCGAAAGCTGCTGCTTCAGCCATGCACTCTGCTGTTCATCCACCACGTAATTGCCGTCTTTATCTTCGTGGTCTGTGTTCAAAGTAATAAAACGCGCACTGCCATAATCAAAGCTGTACGCTGTGCGGCCATAGCCTTTGACTTGCTCGTTTGGCAAATGCGGAAACGCCTTGCTGAATACCGCTGGATCGTCCTCATGATTGCCCATCGCCGGATAATACATTGACAGGGGATAGTAGTCATCCACGATGTCCTTCCATTCATCCAGTTCCTTCGTCAGATCAGAACCGCCTTGAACCATATCTCCGGTAACTAAAAGAAAGCTGGGCTGGGGACTCAGTTCTTTTACATTTTTCAACAGCTTTCGAAGGGTCTTCTCATTGACGCTGTCTGAGCTGCCTCTAGTGTCGCCCATAACCACAAAGCGGAATGAATTTGAGGTCGCCTTTGTCTTACCGATTCCCATCCATTGCGCACAAGCAAAAAGCAAAACGAGTCCACAAGACAGGCCAATCCACTTCATTTTTCCTTTGGCTACGTTCATCGCGATTCCCCGTCCTTTACGTAAGATTTACCAATCATTGCGAAACATGCGCTTCTTTTACTAAACCATGAGTGCATTTCTCTTTTTTAAATTATCAAAATTAAAAGAACCCTAATAGGGGCCAAATAAAGGATTGACGCCAATCAAGATAAATACGATAATAATAATCAAATAATAATTATTTTAAAAAAGAAGGTGACCTGTGTTGGAACACCATAACTTGAGTTTCACACAGCAGGTAAAGCATCTGGGCAAACGTTTGACCATTCAACGAAGAGCAGTCCTGCTCTACATGCTGCATACACTGACCGCCACCACCGCCAAAGACGTCTATCACGCACTCAAGGCTGACATGCCAAATATTACCCTTTCTACTGTTTACACTTCCTTGCGCTTTTTCGTAAAGCTGGGCGTTCTCGAAGAGCAGGTACACCACGATGCTCCTAATCAATTTGCTTGCCTCGTTACGGCTGACACGCTTGATCTAAGAGAGGTTATGTAAGGAAAGGACAAAAAAGGTAGCCCCTATCATCGAGGGCTACCTTTTGCATATTCATACACTTCTTTTCCCAATTGGCCGAGAATGTCCAGAGCCTCTTTTGCTCGTACATCCTGCGAGAGCGCCACGATGGATAGACTGCGTTCTCCCACGTACAAGACTCCTACATCATGCTGTCTTCCTGTGTCCCAGCCAGACTTACAGGCCATTTCCCAGTCTGCCTCGCCCTCAGGTGCCGGGAGCAAGGAAGGTAAGCCGTTTCGCACCTGCTGCTTTTTCATGATCGCGATCATTTCCGCGCAGGCCCGATGCGAGAGGAATTTACCTGTTGCCAATCTGCCAAGCATCCGAGACACGTCGCCAGCTGTGATTGTGTTGTTTTTCGAAATATCCACAGGGTAAATCATGAGCTTGCGGGAATATTTGCTCTGCTGCATGCCGAGCCCATACATAGTCTGATCAATTCTCTCTTTTCCGACCAGATCAATCAAGACGTTCGTCGCCGTGTTGTCGCTTTGAATGATCATCAAGGTAACCAGCTCCCTGATAGTCAGCTTCAGTCCCGGGGACAACGTATGCAGTAGTCCAGAACCTTTGACGAGATCTTCTTTGCGCAAGGCGAGACGATCATCCATGGAAAACTGTCCCCGATCCTCTGCTGCATACACAGCTACCATGATCGGAACTTTGATGACACTCTCTGCGATAAAGGATTCCTCTGCGTGATGCTCGAATCGTGTTCCGTGGTCCAAATCTTCCACCACGACTCCCCAGTTTCCTCGTGCTTTTGCTAGCAAGTCAGACAGTTTTTGCCGTAATTGCTCCATCTATTTGTAGATCCTCCCTGGCATCAGATCTGCTCCAGCTCTGCTACTGTTCTTTCATTTGTTACATTTCCGGTATTCAGCGTACTCGTCGGTTCCATCAGCACGACATGGCATACCTCTGGCGCTACGGGACGATGCTCCACACCTTTCGGAACGATGATAAACTCGCCTTCCTCTACCCAGACTTCCCGGTCGCGAAATTGCATTTGCAATCTGCCTTCGATGACTAGGAACAACTCATCTTCCTCTTCATGATGATGCCAGACGAACTCCCCCTGCAGCTTTACCACCTTGATATGTGAATCATTGACTGTTCCTACGATCTTCGGGCTCCAGCATTCATCAAACTTCGAGAATTTTTCTGCGAGATTTACTTTATCCATGGTTGTCATCCCTTCCTTTCGATTGGTATCAGCACATCTGCCTTTATCCCCTTTATCATACAATTACGAAAACGGTTAGGACAGGGTTATTTGGAAAACGTCGATTACGATAAATAGACGCCTGCTTGATCAGCACACGTCTATCCCATTTGATTCTGCACACGATTATTCAACCAACCGAGCCACACTTTCCCCACTCCAGATGTCCGCTCGCAAGGCAAGCGCTCCCGCCCCCAACATTCCAGCATCTGGACCCAGCGATGCGCGAACAATCCTGGTATTTTCATGACACGCTTTCATTACATGCCGTTCGACACTTCGCCGAACCGGATCGAGAAGCAGATCCCCTGCTTCGGAAACGCCACCGCCGATGACCACCATCTGAGGATTAAACAGATTGATGATCAACGAGACCGCCCAACCGGTTATTTCGCATACTTCCTTCCACGTCTCTGCCGCGATGGGGTCGCCTTTGAGGACAGCGACAGCAACATCCTGCGCGGACAATCTATCCCAATCCCCACCTGCCATTTGCACAAGAGGCAGCATTTGTGCTTCCTCAGGAATTTCATCCACGGCTCGCTGCAACCGTTCTTTCGCCAAACGGACGATGCCTGCAGCCGATGCTACTGTCTCTATGCAGCCGACCTTTCCACAGTTGCAAAGGGATGTGTTGCCTGGAACGGTAATGTGACCGAGTTCTCCGGAAATGCCAAACGCTCCGCGCAATAGCTGCCCATCGATGATGTTTCCCATGCCGATCCCTGTTCCGATAGGGATAAACGTCATGTGACTGACGCCTTTCCCTGCACCAAATACGGCTTCTCCCA
>JARDZO010000044.1 GCA_029240815.1 Brevibacillus sp. | reverse complement strand
GAATTGGCGACTGGAATGGGGAGCGTTTATTGCCGATGCTTGAATTGGATGTATGGCAGTCGATCGTGGACAATCGGCAAATGTTTGCTTTTCCTTTTATGGAGACAAGTGCTTTTCTCATGATTTTTCCTCTTGTTCAGGGGGGCAAGTATACCAAACCGTTTCTCAAGGGAATAACTCTTGCAGCTTTGAATCTTTCCCTGGTCACCTTTTTAACGATTGGCATCCTTGGCGTTGTGAGAGCTTCCCATTTGACCTATCCCATTTTTACGATTGCAAGGGAGCTGGATTTTGGCGGTTTCATCCAGCATGTAGAGGCTACCACTACCATGTTTTGGATCTTCGCCATCTTTATCAAATTAACGGTTTCGTTCTATTGCGCCACGCTCGGACTTTGTCAATTATTCCACATACAAAGCCGGGGTGTCATTGCTTTCTCCCTCATTTGGCTGATTGCAGGTATTGCCCTCTCCAATCATGCCAATGTGATTGAGATGATAGCTTGGGATCAGAAGTACGACTTTGGCTATCAATTGTTTTTCAGTTTATTCATCCCCCTTCTCCTCTTTTCCGTTCGTTGGATGCGAGGAAATCGTGTCGATCATGGAAGTGACAAGTCATTATGATCCCACTGCTCTTGATCTTTTCATTCGTTACGTTTCCTTCCATGCTCATCCTTTCCCGAAAAGGATATCAAAGGAAAGAAGTTGTGATGTTTTTTGTTCTTTCTACACTTGGTTTATTCGTGTGGGTGAGTCTTATTCTAAAGCACCCTTTTAGTCCTGATGAGGTGGTCGCTTGGGTCATCGAGCGCTTTTACGATATGCTTCCGTAAGCATTCACTTTTAAGCACCCCTAGCGCAAAAGAAAAAGACCGTCTCTCTTTCCAGAGCGCGGTCATGTTATCCTATCTATCCCCTTTATTGCAAGATCTCGTTCTTGTACTTGTTTCGCAGCTCGAACTTCATGATTTTTCCTGAGGCGTTTCTCGGCAAAGCATCCGTGAATGTAACGATACGAGGGATCTTGTACCCCGCCAGTTGTTCCCTGCAAAAGGCTGTCAGTTGTCCCTGATCTATCTGGGCATCTGGCTTCGGGACGATGATGGCTGCTACCGTCTCTCCCCACGTTTCATCTGGTACGCCAATGACGGCTGCTTCCAACACTCCCGGGTACGAGTACAGTACCTGTTCCACTTCGACAGAGTAGACATTGCTGCCACCGGAAATAATCATATCTTTGCTGCGATCGACGAGGGTAATATAGCCGTCTTCATCGATGGTGCACAAATCGCCGGTATACAGCCAGCCATTTCGCAGCGTTTCTGCCGTTGCTTCTGGATTTTTGTAGTATTCTTTCATGATCGATTCCCCGCGCATGATGAGCTCACCTACGACGCCTGGCAAGACATTTTTGCCATCCTGATCAACGACTCTGGCTTCCATGAGAAAGTGTGGTTTACCACTCGCCCCCATCTTTGTTTTATGGTCTTCGGGAGTGAGGTGAATGCCGCCTGGACCACCTTCCGTCAGCCCGCACTGATTAAAGAATTGCTCCGTTCCAAACAGCTCCATGCTTCGCCGTACGAGCTCAGGTGCCATAGGAGCCGCTCCGTACCCACACACCTGAATGGATGACAAATCGTACTTTTCACGATCCGGGACTTGCAGGAGCATGTTGTACATCGTCGGGACGCCGAAGAAATTGGTGATCCGGTAGGTTTCGATCGCCTTTAATGTCTCGACTGGATCGAATTGGCGTAAGATCACATTCGTATGGCTTTGAAAGATTCCGCGCGTCAATGTCCGAAGCTGTGCCGCATGAAAAAATGGGGCGATGTGCAAGGAGCGGTCGTTATGATAAGCCCCAAACATGAAGGTCGTGTTAAAGATCACCGTCAGGACGCGGTGGTGGTCGAACAATACCCCTTTTGGTTTACCCGTTGTCCCCGAAGTGTAGAGAAGCTCGATATCGTCATACCGATCGATTGAGACGTCTGGCTCTTCTTCGTTGTCCGTACACACATCGCTAAAGGTCAAATGCCCCTCGATTGTTGCTCGGTGGAAAGCAATGATTTGCTCGACTTTTGGTGATCGCGCTTTTTCGAGTAGGTCAGCGTATTCTTCATCACATAGGATAAGCTTGGTGTCGGAATGGTCAATGATGTAGGCAGCTTCCACACTAGTTAATCGGCAGTTTATGGGGACGATGACCCCTCCTAGCTTTACTGCTGCAAAGTAGGCGATGGGGAAATCATCGGAGTTCTTCATCATCAAGGCTACCTTGTCGCCTTTTTCCACACCCAATGCCTGCAAGCCATGGGAAAATCGATTCACGATCCGATTGAGCTGGTCGTAGGTGTACGTTCTTCCCTCGCAGATTGTCGCCATTTTTTCTGGAAACAATCGCGCACTCCGGCTAAGACCGCCTCCAATATCCATTGATCATTCCTCCATCCATTGCTTCCTCATCGACTTCTGAACAGCACTTTCCCTTCTACCGTTTCCGAGAATACGTTACCGATAGATTCCAAATAGACAAGCCTAGCCAACGTTGTCGAAAATTCCAACATGGCAAAGCTTTGTGAATGGGTAGGACCATATACCTTGTCGCACACTTGACCTGCTGTGAGGCCATCATCCGTCAGCAGTTGTTGAATCTGGTTCAGTCGTGACCAGTGCCGCGTCTCAAGCTCCGATATTCGTAGTGGTAAGTCGGCGATCGGCTCACCATGACCAGGGAGCACCAGCTTTACAGGATACGTCCCGATGAGCTGAAGCGACTGAAAATAATCATGAAGCGGATTGCCATCATGCTCTGACCAGATCGGGATAACCGGAGAAATGGGATCCAGCACATGATCACCGATCAACATCGTTTCAGACCTGCGATCGTAGAAGCAGAAGTGATCGGGTGAATGCCCGGGTGTCCAAATGGCTTCAAAGTCGTATTCACCCATCTGAATGATTTGATGATTTTCATACAACTCATCCGGTTCAAAGTAATTTCGATCAATGTTCTGCATTCGACCTTTTTCCGAAATTTCCGGGCCATCATGCATTTGCAAAAAGGCACTTTTCGCTCGTTCGTCACCTTTATAATGCAACAAGCTCTCGTGGTTGTTTCGCAGCATCTCGTAACCAAGCCTCGATAGGATGACAGGAATCTCGCACCGCTCCTGAAACCACCGTGCCAACCCGATGTGGTCGACGTGCGCGTGAGTCAGGAGCACTCTCTCTATCTGAATTCCGGTCGCAAGAGTTTCTTCCCAGAGCAAAATCGCCTCCTCGGCATAACTGCCTGTATCGACGACTGTAAAGCCATTGTCACTCTTGATCAAATAACTGTTTACTTCACGCATGCCAAAAGGGAACGTAATGACTTGTTTGTATATGCCTTCTTTCATTTCGACTAGCACGATAGACGAACTCCTTTTCAAGACAAAGATGTGTTCATTTGTGACCGGGGGTGGTTCAATTGTTTTAATGCCTGGAGCGTTTGATCGTATTCGGTTTGGAGTTCATCGACGATCTCAGATACAGTCTGAATCGATTTCGTCCGGCCAACCCCATGTCCAGCTGACCACACGTTCTTCCAAGCTTTTCGGCCCGTTTTCGCAAAATCGGAGTGTGAACCGAGATTGTTTGGATCGAGCCCCTCGTTGATGATGCTCGGCTTGAGGTAGTTGGCTGGTATCCCGCTGAACACAGGCGTATAAATGATATCCTCGATGTTTGAATCAACAAGCATTTGTTTGTACTCGTCCCCTGCGTTGCTCTCTGCAGATGCGATAAACCTCGTTCCCATAAAGACCAAATCCGCATCGAGCGCTTGCGCGGCCAAAATTTCTTGCCCATTGGCGATACTGCCTGCCAAGATCGT
Organism: Brevibacillus sp.; assembly: GCA_029240815.1. The sequence continues at coordinate 23,442 of JARDZO010000044.1, read as the reverse complement.
GATTCCGTCCCAAAACTCGCGAATCGCGCTGACAAAGGCAAAGTTATTTAACGTACCTGCATGGCCTCCTGCGCCTCCGCAAACGAGAATCAAGCCGTCTACGCCGGACTTCACTGCCTTCTTGGCATGATAGATTGTGGTCACATCCGAAAAAACGATCCCCCCATAAGCATGAACGATTTCTACAATCGGTGCTGGATCGCCCAACGCTGTGAAGACGAGCGGCGGCTGATACTTCTTGATCAGCTCCAGCTCTTCCTCCAATCGGTTGTTGAGATGACGGATGACGATGTTGATGGCCCAAGGAGCAATCTTGCGTGTTGGCTCCGACGCTTTGCAACGGGACAGCTCTTCCGCTATGGTCGACATCCATTCCCTCAACGTGTCGACGGTTCGAGCATTCAGCGAGGGAAAGGAGCCGATCACCCCGGATTTGCATGCTGAGATGACCAGTTCAGGGTTCGAGACCAAAAACATAGGTGCTGTAATCACAGGTAGAGCCAGGTGATCCGAAATCCAACTCGGCAAACGATTTTTCATGCGAAGAGCACTCCTCTCAAGTTATCACCATATTTACTCGCTACTTCCTTCGGGTATCCCGATCACACCTTGTTCCTTGAGCTTTGCAATCTGATCAGGGGAATAGTTGATTTGGGTTAACATCATGTCGGTGTGCTCTCCCAATAGAGGAGCGTGGTGTCGCCATTCACCTGGGGTGCGGGAAAATTTGATGGGAAATCCAATCTGCTTGATCTTTCCCGCCACCGGGTGCTCGACCTCTAACAGCATTTCCCTGTGACGTACGTGCGGATCGGCAAACACCTCATCCAGATCATACACAGGGCCGACGCATGTATCTTCCATTTTCAAAAGCTCCAACCAATCCTTCTGATCTTTTGAAAGGAATAATTGTGTCATATCTTCTCTCAGTTGCTCCTGAACGTCATCAGGAGCATCCTTGATTGCGATCCACTCCGGTTTGCCGACCAGCAGACACACCCGCTGCCAAAACTTCTCTTCCAGGGCACCGACTGAGAGGTACTTGCCGTCTTTTGTTTGGTACACGCCGTAGCAGGCGTATTTTCCGTTTAAACGCATCTTGCCTCTCTCAGGAACCTCTCCTGTAGCGAAATACGGAGAGCCGACGCCATACTGCCAGGTTATCGCTCCGTCGGTAATCGACATATCCAAATATTGACCTTCTCCCGTGCGTTCTCTGTGGAACAGCGCCATGCAAATGCCTGAAACAGCCATGAGCGCCCCTCCGCCGAGATCGCCTACCAGAACACCTGGCAGGACTGGCCTTCCATCTCGTTCGCCCGTCGCCCCCAGCACACCACTATAACCGATGTAGTTAATGTCATGACCCGGCAAGTCCCGATATGGACCCGTCTGACCAAAACCCGTCAAAGAGCAATAAATAATGCGCGGGTTAATCGCTGAGATCTCTTCATAGGAAATCCCCAGCCTCTTCATCACGCCTGGGCGAAAGCTCTCCAATATGACATCTGCTTCTTTCGCCATTTCCTTGAATATGGTCTTCCCTTCCTCAGATTTCAGGTTGAGAGCCACGCTTTTTTTATTCCGATTTACCATCTGAAAATTAGCCCCAAGCCCTCCTTTCATCCGGGGGTAACCCCATCTCGCATAATCTCCTAAGCCCGGCTCTTCGATTTTGATGACCTCTGCCCCATAGTCAGCCAGCATCAAGGAACAATAGGGACCAGGCAGCAGTCTGGACAAATCCAACACCTTCATTCCTTTTAATGCACTCATATCGTTCGCCTCCTCGAGTAAACGTGTGTCCGTTGCGTCAGTACGATCTTGGGAGCCCCAAAACATGCTCAGCTACGTAGGACAAAATGAGATTGGTTGAAATTGGTGCGACTTGGTACAAGCGTGTTTCCCTGAATTTGCGCTCGATGTCGTATTCATCTGCGAAACCAAAGCCTCCGTGTGTCTGGATCGCAGCGTTTGCCGCCTCCCACGAAGCATCTGCCGCAAGCAGCTTGGCCATGTTAGCTTCCTTGCCGCACGAAAGACCTGCATCAAACAATTCAGCCGCTCGAAATCTCATCAAGTTGGCTGCTTCGAGGTGAATGTAGGATTGAGCGATGGGAAATTGGATCCCTTGATTTTGGCCAATTGGACGTTTGAATACCACGCGTTGATTCGCATATTGGGTCGCCCGATCAACAAACCAGTACCCGTCACCGAGACATTCGGAAGCGATCAGGATTCGCTCGACGTTCATCCCATCCAAGATATAGGAAAAGCCTTTCCCTTCTTCGCCAATCAGATTTTCGACCGGCACCTCCAGATTTTCGATAAAAAGCTCTGTTGTAGCATGGTTCATCATGGTGCGAATCGGACGTATCGTGATTCCGTTGCCGACCGCTTCTCGCAGATCAACGAGGAGGACAGACAACCCTTCCGTACGCTTTTTCACCTGGTCTAGTGGCGTCGTACGCGCCAGTAAGATCATCAGGTCTGAATATTCCGTCCGTGAGATAAACACCTTTTGCCCGTTGACGATGTACTTGTTGCCTTTGCGCACCGCCATCGTCTTCAGCTGTGTCGTATCAGAGCCTGTGTTTGGTTCCGTGACCCCAAATGCTTGCAGGCGCAGAGAGCCATCCGCGATTTTCGGGAGGTATCTGCGTTTCTGGTCTTCTGAGCCATGTCGCAACAATGTGCCCATCGTGTACATTTGGGCATGGCAAGCTCCTGCGTTACCCCCCGAACGATTGATTTCCTCCATGATGATGGAGGCTTCTGTCACTGACAGACCGGAGCCGCCGTACTCCTCCGGGATCAATGCACCGAGAAAGCCCGTTCGCGACAAATCGTTGACGAAGTCTTCCGGATAGGCTCTTCTTTCGTCCAGCTCTCTCCAGTAGGAGTCCGGGTAATTCTTGCAGATCGCGCGAACACTTTGACGTAATTCATTATGAAAAGCATTGTCTTTCATCCCTCTATTCCTCCACCCGTCCTTATTTCCCGACGAAACGGGGCGCACGTTTTTCTACGAAAGCCAGAACGCCCTCCACACGGTCTTGTGTATCGACGCATCGGTTGTAAAACTCCAGCTCTTTTCCTCTTGCCAGCTCATCATCCATACCGAATAGCGTATCCACGGCTTGCTTGCAGTACTGGACTGACAACGGGGCATTCCGTGCGAGATTCTCCGCCAAATCCAGCGCATGTTCTCCCAGCGAATCTGCTGTCGTCAAGCGATTTAACAAGCCAACGCGGTCTGCTTCTGTCGCATCGATCATGCGACCTGTACACACCCATTCCTTTGCCTTATGTAGACCAATGCGTTTTGCCAAGAGACGTGTCGATCCGCCACCGGGCATGATGCCGCGCGTCACTTCTGGAAGACCGAAGACCGCACTGTTCGCTGCGACGATAAAATCACAGTTCAGCACTAATTCAAATCCTCCAGCCAACGCGTATCCATCTACGACTGCAATGACAGGCTGAGGGGTATCGGCGATCGAATAAAACATTTGCTCGAACAATTTGTGCTGGTCTCTCCACTCTGCTTCTGACATCCCATTTCGCTCTTTCAAGTCAGCCCCCGAGCAAAATGCTTTGGAATTGGTCGATTGAAGCAACACGACTCTCGTGTCGGATTTGGCGATTTCCTGAAAAGCCAGTAGCAACTCCTCTGCCATACTGTTGTTAAAAGCATTCCGTGCTTCAGGTCGATTCAATTCTACGATCGCGATCGAATTCTCTGACCCGGTGCGTCTGATTTGTACAAAAGTCATGTCCATTTCCCCCTCGCTGTCGTTTCCCCGATCAGCTCCTCGGTCAAATCATACGGTTCCATCCTCCCTTTCTACTTTTCAGCTTCTTTTTAAGTAACAAGCCTCTTTTTCTCCCCGAGCCGTTTTCCAGCTTCTACTATTACTTCCGGTAAAGAGGCAAGCGAATGGGCCATTGCTATGCCTTCCTCGACCAGATGAGAATCCGGGATCACAGCATTTACGATACCAAGTCCATGCGCTTCTTTGGCCCCAATCAGCCTGCCACCCCACAATAATTCTTTTGTCTTCGCTACTCCCACTTCTTCCACCAGCGTGGTTACGCCGATAGATGTTGGGAGGATTCCGTTTGGTGTATCGGGAAAGCCAAACTTGGCGTACTCCCCCGAAATTCGCAAATCGCACGCGAGAGCCAATTCAAAGCCTGCTCCCAAAGCAGCCCCCGCGATTATGGCAAGGATCGGGAACGGGAATTCTTTTATGTGCTGTAACAACTGCTGGAATTGTCTTAAGCAACGCAATTCTTCTGTGCTTGGCGAGTTTAGCTGAGCGTAGGTCGTCGCGAACACTTTGTCCGAAGAGCTGAGAAGCACGACTGCTCTCGTCCGCTGTCCCGCTTCAATCTGATGGAGACAGTCCTCGATCTCGGTGAGAACGCTACTGTGCAAGGCATTGACCGGCGAATATCGGAGCGTCAGTAGGGCAACGGAACCTTCCTGAATCCAGGTAATTGTTTTTGGCATCTGAGCAAGATCACTCCTCACGAGTGTGAACTTGCTCATATTTCAAAGCAAAAACCGTGCCAGATTGATTCAGTCCTACCTCTTTCCTCGCTCTATAGATACGAAAGGCAGCTGCTTGGCAGACATGAAACTGCAAAGTGTCTCGTATGGGAAACGAATTGTCTATATTTTAATACAATACTGATTATTCCGTACATTTTCCTGCTAATTCCGTGTATGATAAAGCCATCAAAACCTAGAAGTTAGCAAAGGAGAGACATCATGTTAGTGAAAAAGTACATGACCACAAACTTTGCCACCTTGACTTCCACTAGCACATTTCGAGAGGCTGTTACCATTTTTCAACGTGGAAAAATAGGGATTATACCGGTAGTAAACGGAGATGAGAAACTTCTTGGGGTCATTACTCGCTACTCTCTGTTTCGAGCCCTTTTAGATGACACGCCTCTCGACTCAGTCGTAACTCCCTATATCATTCATGATCCTCTCACGTTGTATGAAGATGAAGACATGCATCAAGCCCGCGAGCTTTCCATTCGCAATCAGAGCGTGCACATCATCGTCATGTCTCGAGATAACCGTGTATGTGGCATCATGGGACAGGCAGAGATCGTACGCAGATATGAAGTGAAGACCCAGTCATTAGCAGATTCGCTCGAATTTCTCATTGCAAATATGCCCACTGGTGTCATTGCCCTGGATCGCATGGGCGTCATTCTCGTCATGAATAAGGCAGCTGCCAACATGTGCTATCAAGAGGACACGAGTTTCATTGGTTCTCCGCTATCCGACGTCCTGCCAAATTTGGAACGAGTCCTTTCCTCGCCAGAATTAGTCTCGGAGGATTCCCCCCTGCACCGCATCACGATCGGTGACAAAAAGCTCATCGTCACTGCCAAAAAGATCAGTCACGACCATCAGCCTTGGGGAGCTCTGTTGATTTTGCAGGATTTCACCGACTACGAGGCCATCGCCAACGAACTGGAATCCACGAAACGACTGGAAAAGATCCTCCAGACTGTGGTGGAAAATGCGTATGACGGTCTGATCCTCATCGATGAGCTGGGAAAAGTGCAAATGGTCAATGATGCGGTCTGTGAACTAGCCAATCACCCGCGCAACGAGATCATCGGACAAGACGTTGATACATATTTCCCCGAGTTAAAGCTGACGGAAGCTTTAGGGGAGGAATTTCAAGGCGAAAATATTGAAGCCGTTTTCATGGGGAAACGTCGCTCTCTCGTGACCAAGATCCCTATTCAGCGAGATAAAAAAACGGTCGGAGCTATCGGTAAAATCATTTATAGAAACCTAAACAAGTGGAAAAGCGTGACCAATCGTCTAGAGACTTTGGAAAAGGAAGTTTCCTATTATCGGGCAGAGCTATCCCTCTTGGGAGGCAAGACTTTTGATCTCGATGATATCTTGACCCGCAACGATGAAATGGATCATATTATTCGTCTGGCACGTCAATCCGCTCCTGGTTTCTCTAGCATTCTGCTTCTCGGTGAGAGCGGGACAGGCAAAGAACTCTTTGCGAGAGGAATTCACGCTGCCTCCAATCGAACCGGTAACTTTATCAAAATCAACTGCGCTGCTACCCCGTTTGAGCTGTGGGAATCCGAATTCTTTGGCTACGCTGATGGAGCCTTTACGGGGGCCAAGCGAGGCGGGAAGCCAGGCAAGTTTGAGCTTGCTCACAACGGAACATTGTTCTTGGATGAGATCGGAGATATGCCGCTGTCCATGCAAGTGAAGCTGCTCCGCGTCCTGCAAGAACGTGAATTCGAACGAGTCGGAGGTACCGAGACGATCCGCGTAAACGTACGCATCGTAGCCGCGACAAATAAGAACCTCGAGCAAATGGTAGCCAAGGATGAGTTCAGGGAAGATTTATACTATCGGCTCAATGTGATCCCGATCCACATCCCGCCTTTGCGTCAACGCATCGAGGACATCCCTCTCTTGACTACCGCCATCACGAAGAAGTTTAGCCATCTTATGGGTCTTGGCCCCATCACCATCAACAAAAATTCCATGATGATATTGGCTTCGCACCACTGGCCAGGAAATGTTCGGGAGCTCGAAAATGTGATTGAACGGGCCATGAACTGCTTGAATGGCAACGTGTTGGATGTAGAGCACCTGCCCGACTATCTTGCCTATTCAGGGACTGTCCAAGCAAAAACCAACGGGAGCGCTTCTACTAGGATGCTTCCGTCACCGAAGCCGATCGAGACATCCAGCTCGGAGCATTACAAACGAATGGTGTTGGATGCAGAAAAACAAGCTGTAGAAGCTGCTCTCAAAGCTGCCGGTGAAAATCGGACAGTAGCTGCCAAGATGCTCGGCATCAGTCGCTCGCAGCTCTACAAAAAGCTGAGCAAATTTCAGATGAATCAGGACCTGTAAGCAAAAAGCAGCGGCGGCAAATTCCTTTGTAGGAACTGCCTTCGCTGCTTCCTTATTTCAATTTTGCTTCCTCGTTTAGGCAAATTTAGTCACCACAAACGTCCCCGTGTTGGAATACGAGCTCATGGCTGCAAAGATGTCATTGACCTCAGACAAGGCGATTTCACGCGTGACCATTTTACCTGGCGTCAAGCGACCAGTCGTCACCAAAGGCAGCAACGAACCAAAGCGGTGAGCAGGCATCCCCAGTGTGGTAATAAAATTGATTTCTTTCAAAATCATTTCGTTGACCGGGATGGCGATATGCCCTTGCTCATGATTGGTAGTGAGCCCCACTTGCAGATGACGGCCTCGTTTACGCAGACTTCGAATCCCGCTCACGCATGTCTGCGTGTAGCCGAGCGCATCGATAGAGACATGAGCGCCCCCTTTGGTTATTTCCTGAATGGCCGCTACAGGTTCCGTTTGTTTGCTATTGATGGTGTATGCTGCTCCCATCTGTTTGGCCAACTCCAGATTGGCATCGTTAATATCGATCCCAATCACGTTTGCTCCGATGGCTGTAGCGATATTGATGGCGGAAAGACCCACCCCTCCACATCCAAATACCGCGACCCACTCCCCTGGCAACACTTTCACCTGATCGACAATACCGTGAAACGCTGTCATAAAACGGCAGCCAAGAGCAGCGCCGTCTACGAAGCTGATTTCTTCCGGCAAATGCACGAGATTTCTCTCTCCAAAAGGAATGGATACATACTCTGCAAAACCGCCAGGGTACATAAAGCCTGGCAGCAAAAAGGAGTCGCATATATTGGTATGCCCCTGCTGACATTGCGGGCAGGTCCCTTCACTGCCTGAGAATGGAGCGATCACACGGTCACCCTTTTTAAAGCGTGTGACGTTTTTGCCCACTTCCTCCACGACACCCGTGAATTCGTGTCCCAAAATCTTGGATGGATAATTGTTTACTTCTGCTTCCCAGACATGCCAGTCGCTGCGGCACACGCCATTTGCCATGATCTTGACCACGATGTCGTTGTCCCCGGGTGTCGGCGTAGCGACCTCTCGCACTACACAATTCATCTGACTTTCCAATACAAGCGCTTTCATAATGGAATGCCCCCAATCATTGAATATAGAAAAAAAGACAGCGTCTTCTTGGATGACCGCGTCGACCGCACCCCGATTCTTGGACAATGACACTTACTGATAACATACGCGTCGCTTGAATAATCATGTCGATTTGGCTAATCAGTCTGAAATCTCGTTTTACTTCTTTTGCTTACGACTTACTCTCTTGCACGGGATTGGCTATGATGAGATCAGGCTTTGTAAAAATAGCGAGTAGGAAACCCGCAACTGCGCAGATCAGGGAAGTGAGCAAGAAGGCTTGCGCAAACCCTCCTCCTGTAGCGCCACCACCTGCCTGAATGATATTACCGCTGACGATGGGACCGATGACTCCAGCAAGTGCACTGATCGCCATGGAAAAGCCGATAATCGTGCCGGGTTTCTCTGGCATGACACGCATGACCACTTGGGGGGTCAGAGCGACAGCTGGAGAAGCGCATGCGGTGTAAATCCCATAGCCGAGGATAATCATGAGCGGTGATTGTCCAATCGTGATTACATAAAAGCCAATACCCGCGATCACGAGCCCGATCCCCGAGAAGAGCGTACGCGAGAGTCGGTAGCTGCCCGTTTTCTTAAACAATCGGTCTGCAGCACCCGCGAGAATCACCGCAACGATCGCACCGCAAAGACCCCCTATCGCCATAACGGTTCCCATCACTGCTGGAGTGAATCCACGTACCTCCGTGAGGTAATTGGGTAAAAATACGACGCCAAACGATACGGCCCAGTGGACTGCAAAAACTGCCAAAGAGGAAAAAAGGAAAGACGGATGTTTGAGGGCTGCCGCATAGGTTCTCCACTGGAACTTCTCACGCCCAGGTTTTTCTTTTACGACCGCGGTTGTCTTCGCTGCTGGTTTCGAATCAGGACTATCCTTTCCGATAAATATCCAGAATATCATCCAAAGCAAGCTAATGGCAGCAGTGATCAGAAAGGAAACACGCCATCCGTACGATACCACCAGAAAAACGAGAACTGGAATAAAGAGTGACTTGCCTAACGATGCTCCCATGTTGTTGATCGCCGTAGCGAATCCACGCTGCTCCTGCGGGAACCATCTGTTTAGTTGATTGATTGCTACTGTCGTAAACGGTCCTTCACCGATACCAAGAATAAATCGGGCAAAAATCAAGAGGGCCAGGCTGGAGGCAAAAAACGGTATGACCTGTGCTACGGACCAGATGAGCGCCATATACGTCAATACTTTTTTCGGTCCAAAGCGATCTGACAATGCCCCGCCGATAACCGTGGCAATGAAAAATAACCAGTAAAAGCTACTACCGACAATCCCCCACTGCTCGTAATTCAAGCCCAAATCCTTCATCATAGGTGCTGCGGCGACCCCAATAATCGATTTGTCTGCGTAGTTCATCACATTTAAAAGAAATAAGAAAGCCAGGATTACCCATTTCATACCCAACATCCCCCCACTCTCATGGCCAACCGTTTTCTGTCTTCCGGAAAGCGTTTTCAATCATGTTGTGATGAAAGCGACTGCTATTTACCTTTGAATACGGGGGCTCGCTTTTCAAAAAAAGCTTGGATCCCTTCCCGAAAATCGCTCGTTTGAAAGCAAATCCCCTGCGCAAATGACTCCATCTCCAGCAGTTTTTCCAAATCGTCATTCCTGTTCTTGTTCACCAACTCTTTGGTCAAACCAATAGAAATCGAGGGGCTGTTGGCCAGTTTAGTAGCGAGCGCATATGCCTGTTCCATGAGATCGGCATCCTCCACCAGCTGGTTTACAAATCCCAGTCGATACGCTTGTTCTACTGTGACACGTTCGCCCAGCATCATGAGTTCCTTTGCCCGATGTGGACCCATTACGCTCGTCAAAAAGTGAACGGCACCCAGATCAGGTACAGCGCCGATCTTTACGAAGCTTTGAACAAAGAAAGCTGACTTGGCAGAAATGATCAAGTCACAGAGCAGCGCCAGACTAAAGCCAGCACCAGCCGCTGCACCATTTACAGCGGCAATGATAGGCTTATCCATCTGCAAAAACGTCCGCACGAGCCCATGGCTACTCAGCATTCGCTTCCGACCAGTAAATGCATCCAAATTTCTCAGAGAGTTCAAGTCACCTCCTGCACAAAAGGCCCGCTCTGCTCCGGTAAGAATGATAACTTTCGCTTCTTCATTCTGACTCAAGTCCTGTAGTGCTGTTAAAAGCTCCTTCTTTAAATCAGACGTCAGGGGATTGCGGATATCAGGTCGATTCATTTGGATCAGGCCAATCTGGTTGGCTATATTCACTTTGATCTGAGTGAAAGACATCTGAAGGCTCAGCTCCTCTCTCTTCCTTTTTCTTTTGTATTCTCCATTCTCATTTAGCAACATTAATGCCAACTACTAGGAGTGGAGAATTATCTTGTGTCTCTCCCGAACTTTCTACATCTTCCGTTCATGGACATGGACAACAATTGTTTGCGTTATCGGACAGTGTTTCTTTTTGAGAACAACAGCTTTTTACGCAAAAAAAGGAAATACCATGAATTCGGTATTTCCCCGTTCAGTTATTTGTCTTCATTTAGGAGTTTCTCACATCGCGTCTTGTGTTCGTTGCTCTTTTTGCTGCTCCCGAAGAGTGGTTTTTACTACTTTCCCAGCCGCATTACGCGGAAGCGCTTCCAAAAATTCTACGAAGCGCGGTTTTTTGTAAGAAGCAAGGCTGTTTCGGATATAGTCGATGACCTGCTCCTGTGTCAGCAGACGCCCCTGCTTCAGGACGACACAAGCCTTTACACTCTCGCCCCACTCAGGATCAGGAACACCAATGACTGCTGCCTCCAAAATATCGGGGTGCGTGTAGAGCACTTCTTCTATCTCAGCTGGATATATGTTTTCACCACCACTGATGATCATATCTTTTTTCCGATCCACGATGTAGACAAAACCTTCCTCATCCATCCGAACTAAATCACCGCTGTGGAACCACCCTCCACGCATCGCTTCCTGAGTGGCTTCGGGCTGCTTGTAGTATTCCTTTAGCATGGTTGGACCCTGGTAAATAATTTCCCCTACTTCTCCAATTGGCACGTCGTTCATCTCATCATCCACCACACGTACACGAAGCGTCATCACCGGTTTGCCCACTGAGGCGATTTTACGAAGCGCATCCTCGGGCAATAAACTAGTTGTCGAAGGACTCATTTCCGTCTGTCCAAACGACTCAAAGATTTCTGCGTTGGGGAACACATCTAAAATCCTCTTTTTTAATTCAAGGGGACAAATCGCTCCACCCGTCGTACACCGGATCATGGAGCGCAGATCGTATTCAAGCAGGTTCGGGACCTGAAAGAGAAAGTTCCACATGGAAGGTACCAGCATCATTCCGTTGATTTTCTCATTTTGAATCGTTTCTAAGATCGACACCGGTTGAAAGTCTCGATGGATAAAGGCCGTTCCTGCTTGGAGGCAATTATAGATCAATGAGCTCAATGCTGCCAAGTGGAACAGCGGCGCGACCACAAGCACGCGACTGTTCGTATCCCGCTTGAGCTGCGACAATCGGATGAGAGCGTTCATCATGATATTTTTGTGAGTCAGCACCGCACCCTTTGGCCGACCAGTCGTACCAGATGTATAAATGATCATATGGGCGTCTTCATCTGATAACCTCTCTTCTTCCCGATAATTGGCGGAAGCATCGTAGATGGACTCGTAGTGCACCATGGCATTCACCGTTACGTCCTGTTCGGAACCCGCGACGATAAACTTCTCTACTTGAGGCAAATCGCTACGGATGGATTGGATCACTTCCATGTACTCGTGATCCACGATCAAAATTTTGATATCCGCGTGATTGATAATATACGTCATCTCGTTCGGAGCGAGCCGAAAATTAATCGGCACATTCACTCCACCCGTCAAGCTGACACCAAAATAGATTTCTACGAATCTCATCCCATTTTTGAAGAGGTACCCGACCTTGTCATCACGTCCTATCCCATGTTCCTGCAGCCATCCTGCCAGATGATACGAACGCTGGAGTAGCTCCTGATAGGTGACCTGCTCATCTTGGTGTACAAATGCAACTTTTTGGGGGTCCTGATGAGCTGCACTCTTCAGTGCTTCTCCGATCCGCAATTGCTGAGCCAAAAAACTCATTATGCTCCTCCTCTACACATCGATTATCCATCATACATGCAAATAACTTTCATTTATGCAAGATGGATACCATGTAACTGGAGCCATTGCTTCAATTATGAGTTTGTCTCCTTTTGAAGACAGTACTGTTTGTGGATGAGGACAGTTGTAGATAGAATCAGGCGTTAGCCAACCAAATGGAAATGGACCTTTCCCTCTCGCTCCTCTCCACGCACTCTCCCTTCTGATTGGAGGTATAAAATACGGGAGAGTGTCATGAGAAACTCCGCCATATGGCGAATGGACATCCTATCAAAGCCGTATACCATTTGTGCGATCTCGCCCGCCGTACTACCATCTTCAGAGACTCCTTCTAAAATTTGCTGCATACGCTGCTCATGTCCAGCGCGCAGCTCTACGATTCGCTTCGGCAGATCGTGAATCATACTTCCATGACCAGGCAAAGCAATTTCTACCGGCAGCTGAGCGATTTTGTCGAGTGAAAGAAAGTAAGTACGCAGCGGATTGCCTTCCTCTTCGGACCAAATCGGGATCAGCGGTGAGATGTCATTCAACACATGATCTCCTGCCAGCAATACTCGGTTGGAGCGATCGTAAAAGCAAAAGTGATCAGGCGAATGGCCAGGTGTCCAGATCGATTCGAACGAATAGTCCCCCAGCGTGATCTCTTGATGGTCTTCCAAAAGTTCATCTGGCTCAAAATAGTCAGCGTCTACTTGCTCCAGGAGGGACTTTTCACTGATAGCAGGACCGCCATGTCTTAGAAAAAAAGGATAGAGCGAGGACGCATCTCCCCTGTATTCTTGTAGTCTGCTGTGGAATTTCTGCATTTCCTCGTAGCCGAGTCGAGATATGAGAACAGGTGCGCGATACGTATCACGCAGCCACTTTGCCAAGCCAATATGGTCAGTATGCGAGTGCGTCAGTAGCACTTTCTCTACTTTAGTACCCACTGGGAGCGCGCTTTTCCAGATGTCGATGGATTGCTCTGCGTAGCTACCCGTATCTACGAGCGTCACGCCATTTTTCCCTTCGATGACATACCCGTTCATTTGCCGCATTCCAAACGGAAATTGAATCGATAGTTGGTGAATTCCTTTTGCTACCTGAACCAGCATGATTTTCTTTTCTCCTTTATCTCTTTTTCTCGCTCTATCTTATCATATTTTCCCATCTGAAACGGCAACCTCCCCCCTCTCGACTGCATGAGTCCCCTGCTCGTTATAGCTATCCGAACTGAGAGTGATCGAGTAAGCCTATTTTTCAAATAATTAGAGAAAATGCCAATCCTAAGTCAGACAACTTTCTTTGACAGCTTCATATGTTATTGCAGGGAGGTGGTCCAATTGGCTCTCAGATGTCTTTGTCGAGGTAGTAGATGCACGATTTTTTGCAGGTGTGGGTGCAGGCGAAAAAGGAAATAACACATAGGTAAATAGGAAGGAAATAGTAGCTAACCTAGGAGGGCGATATGCTTTTTCTGAACATGATTTTTCTCAGTTTGGTAACGATTGGCAGTATATTCTATACGTATAAAAATCGGTCCGAGCTTGCCTGCATGGACGGCATGATCATCGCTATGGGGCTAGGCGCTATGTCTAGCATCTCCTTGGGTTTGAATATTCAAGTGTATCTGGTGAGCGATTTGGGCCTCGCAACGATCCTTGCTGTTGTGATTGGCATGGCAGTTGGGTTTATCACGGGAAAATGGGTCTCTCTTACGGCTTCCATTGAAGGAGTAATGGCCGGAGTCATGGGCGGGTTGATGTCACCTATGCTAGGTGCCATGCTTTCTCATCCCTTGGGGCTTATCTGGTTTTTTGACTTTGCCTACATCTTCGTTTTGATCCTGATCGTATTCCTAGTAAAAGAAGCTAGACAAGCTTTTTTAGAAGAGGCCATGGAGGCTGAGAAACACGCTTCTCTCACTTCTTTGCGCAAATGACCGGCGGCTCAGTTATCAATAAAAAGGGAGAGCAATCGCTCTCCTTAGTACGTCATGCTGTTTCGTTATTTTTAAAAGGGTTTTTTTCTTTTGTTTCCTGGAACGTGTTCAATAGTTCACTAGCTATTCGAACATTATTGATGACTGTACCCAAGTCGATGTTAAGGTTCGGAATCATGTTAAATAGCGATAGCCTTCTAGGCTTATTTTTCTTCCTCGTTTTCATCCATTCCCGATGATACAGGTCCAATGCTGTTGGATCTTTCTTCAACCTCTTCTTCGTGATGTTCTTCAGTTTGAGCCACTCCATAAATTCAGGTGTAAAACGATCACTGTTCTCGTCTGGCTGTCTCCTCATGACCGTTCCTCCTTTCCATGTTTAATGCAAATGAACAGGAGGAACGGTACTCCTCCCCTTCTCATGCCGAGGCTAGAAATACTGTATGTTTGCCTCTCTAGGTTTGCTTGTACGGACGCCTATACCAGCAGTTGGCGGAATCATCACAAGCTTCATGATCCGAGTGTTGCCAAGGAAAAATCGCCTCGCGAAAAGAAAAGACGAAAAAGCCCCCTTTTCAAAAGAAAGAGGGCATCATTTTCATTTAGTGGTTCTGCACTTTTTTGCTTGGTTCGATATGGACGTGAACATGGCGAATCCTAAATTCACGCATCATTTTCTTTTCGATCTCTACTGTAATTTCATGACTTTGAATCACGTTTAGTTTATGATCCACCGTAATGATTGCATCAACGAGAACACTACTTCCATGTCGTCGAGCCTTAATGTCTTTTATCCAATCTACTCCTGGCGTATTTTCAATCGTTTGCTTAAACGTCTCTAGCATTTCCTCATCAAATCCATCGGTAAGTGTGTGAGTAGCCTCTCGGAAAATATCCCATGCTGTCTTACAAATAATGATTCCCACTACTGCAGCCGTAAGAGAATCTAACCAAGGTAATCCTAATTGTGAACCTATAATCCCTATAAACGCTCCAACACTCACAAGTGCATCCGAACGATTATCTTGCGCTGCCGCCATCATGGCTTGACTGTTAATTTTCTTAGCGAGTTGAACATTGTAACGATACACGAAATACATAATCGCTGCACAAAAAAGGGCAGTCCAAGCAGCAATCATATCTGGTGCTTGTATTTCGGACGAAAATAATCCTGTAACGGCTTGATAGAGAACCTGAATTCCCACAGAAATCATAATAAAAGAAGCAACCATTGCACTAATCGTTTCTGCACGAAAATGACCATATGGATGATCTTCATCAGGTGGCTTTCGAGAAATTTTCAGCCCTATTAAAACAGCAATGGAGGCGATAATATCCGTTGTATTATTAAATCCATCGGCAAGCAATGCCTCCGAATTTGACACATAGCCAACTCCGAGTTTGAAAATAGAAAGGCAAATATAGGTGATAATGCTAAGCCATGCACCCTTTTCACCTTTTTTTATGTCATCATAGATCTCCAACTGACTGACCCTCCATGGATGTTTTCTCGAACGTTTCCATGTTATCAAACGAAATTCGTGTGGGTCTAGAGAAACAGTTTTTGTCTTATTCATGCTTTTAGTTCACACGAAAATAAGTTGCACGCATCCAAAGATTTTACTTGTATCAAACTTTCACACTGAGCCCAATAATAGAATCCACGGCAGGCATGGACGAGAAATATTGCTATCGTTTCCATGGATGATAAAACAATGCCAAAAAAGGTCTGACTCTGGATATGGACATCCATGACGTCAGACCTGACAACTAACATTCTCCAGCTTGCTTCTCCAGAAACGCGCGAATAGAAGGATCCATGCACAGTCCTATGGAGCGGCTGTATGCGGCACGGGCCTCCTCGAACCGATGCATCCGCTTGAATAAATGGGCGCTCAGCGCCCAATAAGGCTGATAGCTCTTCACCGCTTCGGCCGACAATTCTTCCAACAGCGTCATCCCGATTTCGGCACCGCGCGCTTCGGCTACGGCTGCCGCACGGCCGACGATTGCGCCGATCGTTGGAGCGATACTCACGAGCCCCTCATACAGCAACGCAATCTCTTCCCATTCTGTACGGCCAGTCCAGGCACGCTGGGCATGCACGGATTGAATCGCCGCTTCAATCTGGAATCGCCCGATGCGGTTCCCTTGTGCGGCAGCACGAAGGCAATGCTCCGCTTCCTCGATCATCGTGATCGACCAACGTGAATGATCCTGTTCGGATATCGGCACATAGCCGCCTGCCTCATCGCGCCGCGCATGGCGGCGTGCTTCGCAGTGCAGCATAAGCGCCAGCAATCCCAGCGCTTCCGGTTCCCCCGGCATGAACCGTACGATCAGCCTTCCCAAAAAAATCGCTTCTTCGACCATTCCCTTCCGGCGTGAATCTACGCCGGCCACGTCATCCCAGCCGCTCCCATAGGCTGCGTAGATGGCCTCAAGCACAGCATGAAGGCGCTCCGGCCATTCGTCCTTACCTGGTAAGTCGAATCTTATGTCGTCGCTCTTCAATTTCGCTTTCGCCCGGGAAAGGCGTTGCCCCATTGTGGCAGGCTTAACGACGAATGCCGAAGCAATGCGGGCCGCGTCAAGGCCAAGTACGGACTGGAGCATGAGTGGCGTGCGAACGGCAGGGTCGATTTCGGGATGGGCGCAAATAAACAGCATCTTGAGCCGTTCATCTGGGAAAGACGCTTCGGGTCCGGCCCATTGCTGCGCGTCTTCCGCCATTGAGATCAATGCCTGCTCCGCACCGGCATGCACGCGGGCATGCCGAGTGCCATCGATCAGCCGTCGCCGCGCTGCAGTAAGCAGCCAGGCCTCGGGCTTGTTCGGCACTCCGGTCGCAGGCCATGATTCCAGCGCGGACAAGAAAGCGTCAGCGAGCGCATCCTCCGCTGCGGCCAGATCACGCCAACGCACCGCCAGAAAAGCAACCAGACGGCCGTAGGAATTACGGGCCGTCTGTTCGATTATTTGGTGAGCATGCATGGCGCTCATTTCGAAATCGGATGCAAGTTGGGGCGGACCTCAACCGAGCTGCCGGGACAACGTGCTGCCCATTCCAATGCGGTATCCAAATCTGGCACGTCGATGATGATCAAACCGCCGATTTGCTCCTTCGTTTCGGTGAACGGGCCGTCCTGAACCAGCAATTCGCCTCCCTGGCGGCTAAGCGTGGTCGCCGTCTCTGGGGACTGGAGACCTGCGCTGCTCACAACAATGCCTGAATCGCGCAAGGCTGTGACATAATGGGCCCAGCTTGCGGCATACGCCTCCTTGTGAATCGGATCGGTTCGTTTGGCGAAATCCTCCGTCGTTTCATACATTAACAGTGTGTAATTCATGGTTATTGCTCCTCTCAATGTTCATAATAGGGGTGTTTCATGTCATCTTCACTATAATGACGGGCCAGATAGATGGATTTCTACATCACGCGAAAATATTATTTTGAACGGCAGATAAAGCAACCCAAGGCATTCCTCAGAACCCATGCAGCTCAAAAAAAAAAATGCCAAGCCATCCATCATGCAGGGCTTAGCGTTAATTAGAAAATCAGTTGAGCCGCTGTCGCGCTGCCCTTTTAGCTCCCTAGCACATCCGGCATAACGAGCTTCTCCTTCATTAACAATTTGTCAGAGTAACTCAGATATCCTAAATTTACCACACAGATAGAATCAGCGCTTCATTATTTTCCACTCAGATGAAAGCCGTATCTGCACGCATAGGAAAATACCATAAACAAAGCCCAGTACCAAGAACGGTACATGGGCTTTGTATTATATAAACTGAGTCGTTTTCGCTTTTCAATGAGCTTACAGCTCCAGCTTGTTTTTCTCCAAAAAATTCGTCGCGAAATGTCCCGACACAAAATCTGGATGCTCCAATAGCTTCTCGTGGAATGGAACCGTCGTGTGCACCCCTTCGATGACAAACTCGTCCAGTGCTCGACGCATACGTGCGATTGCTTCACTGCGGTCTGTTCCCCATACGATGAGCTTTGCTACCATCGAATCGTAGAACGGCGAGATTTCATAACCAGGATAAACCGCGCTGTCTACCCGCACACCATAACCTCCCGGCGGCAAATAGTTGACGACTTTACCTGGAGAAGGCATGAAGTTCTTGGAAGGATTCTCCGCATTGATTCGGCATTCGATTGCCCAACCGTTGATTTTGACATCTTCCTGAGAAAAGGACAGTGGATTCCCTGCTGCCACTGAAATTTGTTCCTTGATGAGGTCGATACCTGTGATCATTTCCGTCACCGGATGCTCTACCTGAATACGAGTGTTCATTTCCATGAAGTAGAATTGCCCGTGTTTATCCAGCAAGAATTCGACGGTACCCGCACCGTGGTAGGTAACAGCCTTGGCAGCGGCAACTGCAGCTTGCCCCATTTTCTCGCGAAGCTCACCGTCTAACGCTGGCGATGGAGCTTCCTCTACCAGCTTCTGATGGCGACGCTGGATGGAACAGTCCCGCTCTCCCAAATAAACAGCATTACCGTGCTTGTCGCCCATGATCTGGATTTCCACGTGCCGCGGTTCTTCTACGTATTTTTCCAAGTACACACCTGCATTGCCAAAAGCCGTTTCCGCTTCTTTCTGCGCTTGGCGAATCGCCTTGCTCAGCTCTTGCTCGTCGTAGGCGAGGCGCATCCCTCTTCCGCCCCCGCCTGCAGTTGCTTTGACAATCACCGGGTAACCGACCTGAGCGGCAACCACCAAGGCCTCATCGATGTCATCGATCAGACCTTCTGTCCCTGGAACCAGCGGGACATTTGCCATACTCATGGTTGCCTTCGCCTCGGATTTATCACCCATTTTTGTAATGGCTTCCGGATCTGGACCAATAAACGTGATCGAGCAATCCTGGCACAATTGCGCAAACGAAGCATTTTCAGCAAGAAAACCGTAGCCAGGATGGATGGCATCCGACTTTGTCAGCAAGGCGATGCTCATGATGCGCGGCATGTTCAGGTAGCTGTCTTTGGAAGCAGTAGGTCCGATGCAATACGCTTCGTCAGCAAGCTGCACATGCAGGGCTTCGCGATCTGCCTCTGAATATACTGCTACTGTGGCAATTTCCAATTCTCGGCAAGCGCGAATGATTCTGACAGCGATCTCTCCGCGGTTGGCTACTAAGACTTTCGTAAACATAGGCGCTCTCCTCCTAGCTTTCTTTGACAGCCATCAACGCTTTGCCGTAATCCACAAGCTGACCGTCTGCTGCGAAAATTTCTACGATTTCTCCATCAACAGTAGAGACGACGTCTTGGGAAAGCTGCAAGGCGTCAACCGAACAACGACCCACTACGTCACCTGATTTGATCATTTGACCGACTGTAACAGATGTCGTGAAGATTCCTACCGAAATGGAAGAGATGATTTGGGTGACTGCTTGAGCTTCCTGGAGATTTTCAGTATCTTCAGCAGTCACTGCCGCTTCCTGATAGCCGGATTCGACTTCACCCGCCTGTACGGCGGGGATTTCTTCGGACACAACGAAAACGGGCGCTGCTTTTTTAATCACGACCATAGTCTTACCTTGCTCCCACTCCAGTTCTTCGATGGAAGATTGATTAACCAGTTTGACCAACTCACGAATGTCGTGCAGTTTCATTTCTATCTGTCCCTT
This sequence comes from Brevibacillus sp., assembly GCA_029240815.1. Next base: position 3,679 of record JARDZO010000044.1, on the reverse strand, counting down.
CTATAATGGGATATTCCCGTGCTTTTTATATGGACGATCTTCCTGTTTATCTCTCAGCATCTCCAATGCTTGCGCAACTTTCATCCGCGTTTCGCGTGGATCGATGACGTCGTCGACCATACCCAAGCTAGCTGCCACGTAGGGATTGGCAAACTTCTCACGATACTCCGCGATTTTTTCTGCACGAGTCGCTGCAGGATCAGCACTTTGCTCGATCTCTTTTGCAAAGATGATGTTGGCCGCACCCTCAGGACCCATTACAGCGATTTCTGCATTCGGCCACGCGTATACAACATCTGCACCGATCGACTTCGAGTTTAGAGCAACATAGGCGCCGCCGTAGGCTTTGCGCAAAATAACAGTAATTTTCGGCACAGTCGCTTCCGAGTATGCGTAGAGGATTTTAGCACCGTGACGGATGATCCCGCCATGCTCCTGATTAATTCCTGGGAAGAATCCGGAAACGTCCTCGAATGTGAGTAACGGAATGTTGAAGCAATCGCAAAAACGAATGAAGCGAGCCAGTTTGTCAGAAGAATGAATATCGAGTCCGCCAGCCATGACCTTTGGCTGATTGGCGATTATCCCCACACTGTGACCATCGATTCGAGCCAATCCAATTACGATATTACGAGCAAAGTTGGGCTGTACTTCCATGAAGTCACCGAAGTCCACCATTTGCTCAATAACCTTGCGTACGTCGTATACTTTTGTGCTTTCCGCGGGAACCAGCTCCAGCATTTCTTCCTGCCAGTTCTTCCCTTCCTCTGAATCGCGCACAGGAGCTTTGTCTTTGTTGTTTTGCGGCAAAAAGCTCAGGAGTCGTCGTACTTGTTCCAGCACCTCTTGCTCGGATTCAGCCGTGAAGTGGGCATTTCCACTAACGGTAGAATGCACCTTGGCTCCACCGAGATCTTCAGCCGAGATTTTTTCTCCTGTTACCGTCTCGATCACCTTTGGACCGGTAATAAACATTTGGCTCGTCTTTTCGACCATGAACACGAAGTCTGTAATGGCTGGAGAATACACAGCCCCGCCAGCGCACGGACCGAGGATGACTGAGATTTGCGGAATGACGCCTGAATAAATGGAGTTCCGGTAAAAGATCGTTCCGTATCCATCCAGTGAGCTGACGCCTTCCTGGATGCGAGCCCCACCGGAATCATTCAAGCCGATGAAAGGAGCGCCGTTTTTTGCCGCCAAATCCATCACTTTTGCGATTTTCATGGCGTGCATCTCACCGAGTGCCCCGCCAAAAACCGTGAAATCCTGCGCAAACAAGTAGACAGGTCGCCCGTTAATTTTTCCGTATCCCGTAACGACCCCTTCGCCCGGCGCTTCCATTTTATCCAGTCCAAAATGGGTCGCGCGATGCTCTACGAAAGGATTCAGTTCCATAAACGTATCAGGATCGAGTAAGAGATCGATCCGCTCTCTAGCAGTGAGTTTGCCCCGGTTGTGCTGCGCATCAATCCGCGCATCTCCTCCACCCAATTGGACCTTAAACTTTCGTTCCATCAGCTCATCAATTTTTTCATGCATGCTGCTCATAGTCCGACCTCTCTTTCCATCCCTATCACTGTTTCGTTTTTTCAAATATCGCCACTAATTGTTGGACGGCGCTCGTCGCAGACAACTGTCCGCTTGCTACGGCCCCTTCGATCTGCGGCAGCATGTGTGCTACTTCCGGATTGCTGTAAAAGGTGGAGCGCAAATAATCCTGCGTCATACTGTGCATCCAATCCAGCGACTGGGCTTTGCGGCGTGCATCGAAGCCTCCCGTACGGGTCGTCAGCTCACGAAACTGACCTACGACATCCCAAATGTCTTCGATGCCTTCCCCTGTCAACGCTGAACACATGTATGCCTTCGTCACCCAACCGGTTGTCGCAGGTTGGAGGTAATGCAAGACCCGATTGTACTCGCCGCGTGCGACGAGTGCCCTATGTTTGTTCTCTCCGTCTGCTTTGTTGATCAACAGCGCATCAGCGATCTCGATGACACCCTTTTTGATCCCTTGCAGCTCATCTCCAGCTCCTGTCAGCATGAGTAGCAAAAAGAAATCGACCATGGACCGGACCGTCGTCTCACTTTGCCCTACGCCAACTGTCTCTATTAAGATCACATCGTACCCTGCCGCCTCACAGATCAGCATGGTTTCCCGCGTTTTCCGATTGACACCGCCTAGTGTGCCGCCAGTAGCGGATGGGCGTATAAATGCGTTTGGATTACGTGACAAAAGCTCCATCCGTGTTTTGTCTCCGAGGATGCTTCCTCGTGTCACCGTACTGCTCGGATCGACCGCCAGAACAGCCACACGGTGTCCTCGTTCGCACAGCATCGTTCCGAAAGCCTCGATGAACGTGCTTTTCCCTGCTCCTGGTACACCCGTGATTCCGATCCGAATCGAGTTTCCTGTCTCAGGCAAAAGCTGCTTGATGACCTCCTGCGCCATATTCATATGGACAGCTGAATTGCTCTCAGCCAGAGTGATGGCTTGTGCCAGGATCGTACGGTTGTTTTCCCGCACGCCCTGAACATATTGCTCAACGGATAAGCGAGGAAGACGGACAGACGAAGAAAAATGCAAGGAAGTCCTGTCGTTTTTGCCCTCACTCATAGACTCGCTGCCTCCAAGCGACGGACGATCTCTTGCAGCACATTTTGCGCGGCCACTGGAATGACAGTTCCCGGACCAAAGATAGCAGCCGCTCCGTTTTCTTTCAGGAACGCGTAGTCTTGAGCTGGAATAACGCCGCCAATGACGACAACGATATCTTCTCGACCCAGCTTTTTCAGCTCTTCGACGAGGTTCGGGAGTAACGTCTTGTGTCCTGCCGCCAGCGAGCTGAAACCGATGACGTGCACGTCGTTCTCTACTGCTTGTTTCGCAGTTTCTTCAGGCGTCTGGAAGAGCGGCCCGATATCTACGTCAAAGCCCAAGTCAGCAAAAGCGGTAGCGATGACTTTTGCTCCTCTGTCGTGTCCATCCTGACCCATTTTGGCGATCATGATGCGCGGGCGACGACCTTCCCACTGCTCAAATTCGTCCGCCATTTTCCGTACGGCAGCTACTTCGTCCGCATCTGCATATTCCGAGCCGTACACGCCGCTAATCGAGCGGATGACTGCCTTGTGTCTACCAACTACCTTTTCATATGCATCTGAGATTTCCCCTAAAGAAGCGCGGGCTCTTGCCGCTTCGATGGCCAGCTCCAGCAGGTTGCCTTCTCCTGTTTCGGCACAAGTAGTAATTGCTTGCAGAGCCGCTTGCACTCTGGTCTCATCCCGATTTTCACGCAGTTCGCGCAAGCGCTTGATTTGTGCTTCGCGTACGGCGGTATTGTCCACTTCGAGGATCTCCAATGGATCTTCTTTGTCCAGGCGGTACTTGTTGACGCCGATGATGGCTTCTTTACCTGAGTCGATATGTGCCTGGCGACGTGCGGCTGCTTCTTCGATTTTCATTTTCGGAAGGCCAGTTTCGATCGCTTTGGCCATACCTCCCAGCGCCTCGACTTCCTCGATATGAGCCCAAGCTTTTTCCACGAGCTGTGCTGTCAAGGACTCTACATAATAAGAGCCGGCCCATGGATCCACGACCTTGCAAATCTCCGTTTCGTCCTGCAGGAACAATTGCGTATTCCGTGCGATGCGAGCGGAGAAATCTGTCGGCAAC
>JARDZO010000262.1 GCA_029240815.1 Brevibacillus sp. | reverse complement strand
GGTTGCAGACCCTGCACGAGCGGCAGGCTTGAAAGGGGTTATTGGTGCAGCGGTAGGCACGACCTTCGAGCTAGGCGATGGAGTGACTGTGACAGCAGCGCCATCCGTTGATGGGGTAGGCGATGTGCAGGTTGCCTGGATCGTCGAGGGAGCTGGCCGCAGAGTCATTCATTGCGGGGATACGCTGTGGCACGGTTATTGGTGGAAAATGGCACAGTCATTCGGACCATTCGATGCTGCCTTCCTGCCAGTCAACGGCGCCGTGCTGGAAATGCCAGGAAGGTTGCCTAGCGCCCAGCCCATCTGCCTGACCCCGGAGCAAGCCATCTCTGCTGCCACCATTTTGGGCGCCAAAACACTCGTACCGATTCATTACGGGGCGGTGCACTCTCCGCCAGTTTACACGGAGACACCGAATCTTTTGCCTCGTCTTGCAGCAGCTGCCGAAGGGAAAGTGAAACTGAGCGTGATGAAGCCGACCGATACCATCGCGTTGTAACGCTGCTTCCTGCCGTACTAGAAAAAGCAAGCCGATGAAATATCGGCTTGCTTCTACTTCTGCAAGGAATGAGGGCTATTTCAGTCGTACCGCTCATCTTCCATTCTCGTCTGTCCCTCGACAATGAGCTCCAGCTCTGTCTCGAAGTTCAGCATGAGCTCGATAGGCAAAAGGTCCGTCACCTCTTCAACATCCGGCAGACGCAATGCCGCTTCGAGCGTCGCAGGCTTGTGCTCCAGCTGCTCGAACCACTCTCGGAGCTTTTCCATCCAAGAATAAAAGGAAGCTTCAAATTGATCTGCATCATCCGCAGCATCATCCTCGTGGCTCTTCTTCATCCTTTCCCAATTTGCGAGAACGGTTTGCAGTGCCTTCTCCAATGTCGCATCCATCGTTTCTACCTCCCGAAATGCAGTGTGCCATCCATTCATTATGAATGGTTTGCACCCGGGTTGCCATCTCAGGTATCTAGCGAATCTTTTGCAAAAGAGACTCTTCTTGCTTATAGCACGGCTGCCTTTCCTCCATCAATATTCACAGAGGTTCACGTCACGTAAGAAGCCGCTTCGGACACGAGGAAAGCAATCACCTTAGCTGCTTCATCCGCTCGACTATATCCACCGGCTTGGCCAAGTCTTCTGTCAGCAGCCCTTGGATCAGAGAGTCGACGACCGCTTGAATGCGCGGCTTCCAGGCATCGAGACTGCGGGGGGGTAAAGGCACTCGCGAGCAATCCACGGCGCTTTCGATGCTCGGGTGGATCGACCGAGGTGAGATTGATGCTGCTTTCCAGCTGAAGATCCCTTACCCGCTTTATCCGCACGTCCCGCAAGAACCCGTTTCCTTGTGAGTCCGTCCATAGTAAACTAACGGTAAATCTCTGCACGGCTCTTGGCTTGGCAAGTAGGATAAGGTGATGACGGTGAGCAAAAACAAAACAATTCAACGAACGCGCATGTGGAAATATTTCGTGGAGGCTACGGCCCAAATTATTCTGGAGGAAGGCGTACCGAACGTCACGATCCGCAAAATTGCCGACTTGGCCGGCTACAACAGTGCGACGATCTACAACTACTTTAGCGAGCTATCCCATCTCGTGTTTTTCGCGTCCATGAAGTTTCTCAAACCGTACACAGATGCTGCTGTACACGTCTATCAAGCTCCAGACTTGACGGCACAGGAACGTTACATTCGGGTGTGGGAAATATTTTGTCAGCATTCCTTTCAAAATCCGCAAATCTTTCATGCGATCTTTATTGCTGATCTGGGAAGTCAGCCCGAGGAGCTGCTCAAGCACTACTACAGTGTCTATCCGGCTGATCTGATCGCGATCCCGGAAGAATTGCAGCAGATGCTGGGCACTCACAACATCACAAAACGAGGTCACTTCAGTCTGGAGCTTCTCGTCAAGGAAGGGCATTTGCAGCAGGAAAAAATCGATGCGATCAACGAGCTGACCCTGCTGATCTGGCAAGGCATGTTTACAGCCTTCCTGAACAATCGCAGCAACTATACTCCCGACGAAGCAACTCGTCACACAGTGCGCTACATTCGGGAAATCGTGCTTAACGCCAATCAGATGCACCTGAAGGACGAGACTAAGACCCCGTGATCCCCGCCCCCGCCGACTAAACATAAAAGCCAGCGAAGACCCCTAACTCTGTTGGGATATACGCTGGCTCTTTCTGATTTTTTCCTATTGATACTTTGTCATGCTCAAGGGCGCAGGCGCTTCACCCAGAAACCGCCCTTTAACTGCTTCGGTTCAAGTGAAATGACAAACGCTTTGGGCGCAATCTCATAAATGTGATTCCACAGTTTCTTTTCGTTGGTGCGTTTGGTCAAGACCTGCATCATCAGGCGGTGGCCATCACGTCCCTCAGCTACCCAAGAGGTCACCCCGAATCCACATTGACGTAATTTGTCTGGAAGCTCCATATCGACCGAATCGACAACCACTTGCAGTGTGACATAACCGAGAGCCAACAACTCTTCGATCTTGCTCCCGACAAACACACCCAGTCCCCATCCGATGCAGTAAGCTGCCAAATTGATCGGATTGTCCAAGTTATCCAGAACCAGACCCAACCCTTTCAGATAGACGAAAACCTCGACCATTGCTACGAGTGACGCCAAAAAACGGTACCCTTTGATCACCATCAGTAGCCGTAGTGTAAAGAATGACACGTACGTAATGTTGATCCCAATGATGATCAAAATAAACTCCCAACCCATTGCGCTCCTACCCCCACCCGAACCGGGCAATCCTAAATTTCGTAATCGTGATTATAATATAATCCATACGAAATACAAAATCTAGATGGAAAAATTTGAAGCGGAGGTTCGTTTGCTTAATTGGTTCTAAAGCCCTCTCACACAAAGCATCTGGCGATTACATTCATTCCTTTGTGGAGCTCTGCCAGCTCATCTGTCGCCAGCTTTTCATCTGTTTCAGTCAAGGTAATGATCTGCGGGAGCACCAATAAATAACGGTCCTCCATCAAGGTCTCGAGAAAATACCGTCCATCCTTGTCCCACGAAAGAACACCAGCCAAAATCCGGGTCTCCACACGCATCCTCCCTCTCCATCCACTCTTTGGGTCTATTATATAGCCAAATAAGCAAAGACGGGTACCTTTACCCGCCTTTGCAGTCGATGTTTTTCGATCTTGTTGTCCGTTCCTACGGTTGCTCGTTTTTGATCCGCGCGTCCAGCACGAAATTGCCAAAAGGCAGCAGTGATGCGATAAAGGCACCTGCGACTTTCAAAATGGACCATCTGTTTTTAAAAGTCACATGAGCAAGGGCAATGATATAGAGCACGAAAAACAATCCATGCAAGGAACCGGCAATTTTTACAGCAGCCGGCATATCGAGAAAATACTTGAGCGGCATCGCAATGCCAAGCAGCACCAGATACGATATTCCTTCAATGATACCGATAACACGAAATCGTCCGAGAGCGGAATTCAGCATGAGTGGATACCATCCTTGAATGTAATTACCATCATTATAAACGAAAAACTATCAAAAGAATGGTAATTGTCCAATGTTCATAATAATTTCAAAATCAGCGTCCCCATGCTTCTTCTCGAACTCTTTCCATCCAGCGGACTTCTGCACGCAGATGCTCGATCGCCCCGAGCAGAATCATCCGGGTACCAAAGCCCAATGGCTCTTTCTGCTTCTCTGGGATCGATTCGAGCAGCTCCGCAAGCCTCCCGACCTCGCGTATATTTTCACGAAGCGCCTGATCCATCTTCTCGGGGTCACCGTGCTCAGCAAAAGTAAGCGCAGCGTAGTTGGGGTTGTTCAGCTGCATCGGTCGACTCATCTCTTGCACCAAGAGCTGCTGAAACTCTTCTTTTCCGAGGTCCGTTATTCGATACGTTGTTTTATCCGGGCGGTTTGACTCACGGATGACCGCAGCGATCTCGATCCATTTTGCCTTTTCCAATTGATCAAATGCGTAATACAGAGAGCCTTTTGCGTATTTCACATAACAATCAATGCCCCGTGCTTTCATGAGCTGCTGAATTTCGTACGGGTGCTTTTCCCCTTCCATCAAGAGACCGAGAATGATCAGCTTCAGATTCATGATCGTCCTTCACCCCTACTCACGTCCAGGATTCGGCTGTGGCGCTGAGGGTGGCATTACCTGCACGCGCTCATTTCCCATTAGCACGATGAAGACAACCGCCAGTACAGCTGGCACCAGCGCCCACATGAACGTATACGCGATCGAGGAAGCGAGGAAGTCCGTGATCTTTTCCAGAATCGGGGCAGGAATCGCCGCTCGAGTCTCTGGCGTCAAAATAGCACGCGGGTCCGCGACAATCGCACTCGGGACGCCTTGCTGTCCGGCAAACGCACTCGCCATGTCGTTTTCAAATAAATTGCGCTGCACGATCCCGAAAACCGTGATCCCCAACGTCATCCCCAACGAGCGAAAAAACGAACCCGTAGAGCTGGCAGAGCCGCGTTGGCGTATGTCAAAGCCATGAATCGCCGCCATTCCCAGCACAGAGAAGGAAAAGCCCACACCAAATCCGGTCAGCACCATATAGATCGTGACCAGCCAACGAGGCAAGTCAGGTGAGAGCGTGCTCAGCAAGAAAATGCCTGGAAGGAAAAATACGGAGGAGAGCAGCATAATGTTGCGGAAGCTTGTTTTTGTCGTAAGCATCCCACCAAGCTGACTGCCTGCGACAGAACCCAACATCATAGGTGTCAGCAACAAACCGGAATTCGTAGCCGATCCCCCATAGACGCCCTGGATAAAAATCGGAAGGTAAACGGTAGTGATAATGAAAGCCGAGCCGTACAAGAGCGCTACGGCATTGGTCGCAGCAAACAGACGCCGCTTGAACATCGCAAATGAAATGATCGGCTCCGCTGCCTTCGTCTCAATGATCAGAAACGAGATAAAGAGGACCGCGAAGCTCGTGAGCAGCCCCAGAATCTGCACGGAATTCCATGCGTATTGATTGCCTCCCAGCTCGAGGGAAAACATCAGGCTGATGACTGCTCCGACTAGCGTGATCGCTCCCCACCAGTCAATGCTCTGTTTGCGGTGCTCCAACGACTCTTTGTAGTAAACAGAGATGAACCACAGAGAAAGAATTCCAATCGGAACATTGATGTAAAAAATCCAGTGCCAGCCGAAGTACTCAGTAATGTATGCGCCCAGCAACGGCCCTAATACACTGGAGGTTCCAAACACCGCTCCGAACAAACCGGTCATTTTCCCCCGCTTCTCCGGTGGAAACACGTCAAAAATGATCGTAAAGGCAATCGGCATCAGTGCACCGCCGCCAATCCCCTGAATAGCTCGGTAAATGCTCAGCTCCACGATACTGTTAGCCGTACCGCACAAAATGGACCCGAGCAAAAAGACGACCAGGCCGAAGACGTAAAATCGTTTGCGTCCGTACATATCCGACAGTTTTCCGAAGATCGGCATCCCTGCCATAGTAGCTACCATATAAGCCGACGTTACCCAGACGAACTTATCCAGCCCGCCCATTTCTCCGACAATCGTCCCCATGGCTGTCGCTACAATCGTGTTATCCATTGACGCCATCAGCAGGCCGAGCAAAAGACCGGCAAGGACGAAATTGACTTTGCTCTTGCTTTCCTTGGTGATCAATCCATTCCCTCCAAATTATTCTAATTTGACTAGTATTCCTTATTATATTCAAATTTGACTAATTTTCTGCAAAAAAAATGCTCCTGCTTGAGGAACATTTTTTCACACATTCGTATTGCCTTTCTTTTATCCTCCAAGAGGCGGTATCATCTTCCCGGATACGATTGCGGTGCCAGTCGCTGATAGTCCTTTTTCACAGGAGGAACGTACGGTTCTATTGTTTCCGGTATACCGAAATCTTGCTTGTTCAACTTAGGAGGTGCTTCGCCACCCTGATAGACTTTGTAGACTTCCTGAATCCTGCCCGTATACGGGTTATATTCGAGTGGCATGTTGAACGAGCCGCCGCCGCTGTAGCTGCTTCTTGTATTGGTAACGCTCGTTTCTTCGTAATGAAGATAAGAAGGTTCAATCGTATAGGTGATTTGAACATCCGGGCCGTCAGATTGCCTCGATGTGCTAGAAGGCTTATTCGCGGCTTTCTTCGGTTGCTTGTTTACTGCTGTCTGCACTGCCTTTGTTGATGGCTGCGTTTTTTGTTCACTGCTAGGCTTGATTTGTGCTACCGCAGTTCCATTTTTCGCTACCGGCTGTTCGACCGGATACGCGGTTACATTGGCAGCACGCGGCCCTTGATTGGCCAAGTCCATAACCGGGGTAGAATCCATTGAATTTTTCGTCGTTGCGACACGGCCGACCTCGTTTTTCTGATCTGCTTTTACCTCTTTGATCAACGTCGGCCACAGGTATGCATTGAAACCTAGCAACGCTACCATAAGCGTAATTCCCGCTACTTTTTTCATCGTTCACATTCTCCGTTGCCTGCTAGATTTGAAGTGTAAATAGTACGAGGACGCAAGAACCATTACAGGAAAATTGTACTATATCAGGCGTGTGAACTCCACTCATACTTGTAATTCAGCATGGGGAAAACGACCTGTTGAAATAAGGTCATTACAGATAGTGCTGCATCCAGATATTCGGTTCTACATACACAGCTTCGTTCTTTTCCACGTCAATCTGCACCGGAGTCAGCGCATCTGGGATGATGTACGTACCGGACTCTGGGAACTCCATCTCTGACCAGCTTTCCCACTCAGCCAGGCTACCTCTGATAAGCATCGATTCCGTAGCGACGCGCATGATCTTTGCTCCTAATTTCCAATGCGTGCGCACCCACGGATCAAACGGAGCACCATCTGGTGTTTGCCAATGGATGTACTTGTCCATCGGCGTGAGCGGATACTTGTGCTTGATTGACGGACGAACAGGGGCAACCATATATTCCAGTCCATTTTGTTTGGCGATATCCTTCATCGTAGTCACCATCTGCCTGCTGAGACCGAGCCCGCGATATTTGGGATCGATCGAAATGGAGAGAGCCGACAACGTGTTTGGCTGCTGCTCCTGTCGATATCCTTTAATCCCTCGCAGGAACACGTCGTCCCATCCTTTTGGGAGATCTTCTGCGGTGCCGTCCCAATAAAACGGAATCGCGTTTCCCACTGCCATCACCCTGTCATTGCTGTCGGTCAAGGCGTATTGATAGGAACCGAACCACTCATCCAGATACGCGTAATATTGGTTAGCGACTTCATCATTTAGCATGAAAGCAGACCAGCTTGCTTTGATTACTTCCCCGATTTGATCGTCTAAATCCGTTCGTTGTGCGTGCGTGTATACGTTGTATGACATTTTGTGATCCTCCTGAGGCTCTCCTGAACCCTCCCATCACATGAAATCTTCGATGATTCCTTTGTGATGTGCGTGATACAAGTATAAAAACCCTTTATCACTAAGTTTTTCAAGAGTACCTTTTCTAATTGACATAAAATTTGCTGCAACTTCTACTGAGCCCGCTACTCCAACACATGCAGCTGCCACAAATGGAGGAATTGCGTCCATCTTATATCCAGCAATACCAGCGAAAGTTGAAAGCATCGTTGGAGACTTGATATTGATGATCGAGCGTACGGAAGATAAAAAGAATGCAATGTCTGAGCCTTTTAACATCTTCATCGTCTCTCTTGTTCCTTTTTCTATCTGTTCCTTGAATAAAAGCGTATACTCCTTTAGCTGATGTTCAGATTCTGCGTTACTCATTTGTTGTTCAAAGCTATTTATGATGGTTCGAAAGGAAAGTAGCTCATCTCGATACTTTCGTTTGAATCGAATGATTTTTTCGTATGACGTATCTGGATTTGGTACA